>SXVG01000040.1 GCA_005791685.1 Methylotenera sp.
CCTACCCATTCCAAGAAATACCGCAAAACACGGCCTAAAAAAGTGGGGCGTTATCCATAAAATAACACCCCACCCGATACTGCACCGCTTTAAATCAAACGGCTTGCTAAATAACTTAAAATCTCAAATTATTATTTTGCATTTTTCTTGCTGTTCAATTGATTGGTACCTTCACCCAATGGGTTCATGATGCCAACAAAGCGTGGTTTCTCAAAAACTTCCGTCGCATCAATGACGCCATCTGATACACCTGTCTTGATCCCGTCCTGAGCTACTTGGAATAAAGCGATGTAACGCGAGTAAGTATTTGCTTTGTCTTTAACGGAATCGGATGCTGTTGCGCCGATAGCTCCTTCACTGTTGGCTGCCGCGTCACCACCTACACCCAGCGCAACCACCACATTACAATTATTAGCTTCAAGGCTATCGCTAATGCTATTAAGGATATTGGTGTTTTCGGTCGTCATGGCAACGCCACCAAGCGTATTCGCCGCAGAATAATTTACAGCATCAACCGTGCAGGCCCCAGTAATATTAGTATTAATACCCGCAACAGCAGGAATAGCCGTTAATTGGTTTGCAACGATGGTTAAATTGGTAGCCGTATCTGCATCATCCTCTACTCCATTTTTACTCGCCTCAGAGTGTTGTGCATTGGGGTCTTTTTCAAACAATGATGGCGCATCATTGTTTAAGATAAATTGAAGCTCTGCCACGCCATTATTCTCGAACGCTGCAAGAATCGCCGCACCAACCGTACCAGCTACTGGTAAAGCTTGTAGCTTATCTGTAGTTTCAGCATCCAGCTTGAGGTAGGCCCCGCCTGCTTTCGTCACAAGGCTATCTAATTGATTGGGATAATCGCCATTATGCTTGCCTGCATAATTACGTATACCTTGATCTAAACTTTGCATATTGCTTAAATCGGTTGCAACCGCCGCGCCCTTGTCGGCATCGTCGTAAGTGGATACCGCAACCACAGCCACGGCCGCCATTAAACCAACCACCACCAAAAGTTCAAGCAGCGTAAAGCCGCCTTGTTTTTTTACAGACTTCATTATTTTCTCCATGTATTAAATAATACTTATCGTGATTAAAGCCACATCAAATAACAGCAACACAGGTCAACAAGACCTACCCGCCATGCCGATTAATCATCCGAACTTAAACTAAGTTGAGATAGATACCCATAAGGTGGAGCTATATTAGGGTATGCCATGGAATATATAGCCGGGAGTTTTTCCCGATTTAGATTAGGTTTAATTCCCGCAAACACGGGAAAGACCATCGCCAATCAATTTTCAGAGGCAGCAATACGGGAACTGGGGGGGGTAAGTAAGTGTGCAGACGAGGAGTGTCCAAATTCTGTGTAAACGTCGGTTAATCACTGCTGAGGCATCCGCCTCTCAAACAGCATGGCCTATTCTTTAACCCTCAACCAAACCGTGACGAATAGCCAGCCTAACCATGTCTATGGGGCTGGTTACGCCTAATTTTTGCTTAATCATGGTGTAATAATTGGCCACTGTTTTTTGGCTAATCTTCAGCATTTCAGCCACTTCTTCAACCTTCTTACCTTCTGCAAGCAGTCGAAACACTTCAAATTCCCTGCCTGACAATTGATGCATGGGGTCATCATGACCGGCCAAGGTTTCCAACGCTATTTTTTGCGCGATTTCTGCACTTAAAAACGTCTTGCCATTCGCAACGTCCAAAACGGCTCTTATCAAATCTTCCGCCGCACCCGTTTTAGTTACATAGCCTTTAACGCCGGACTTCAAGGCTTGGGATGCAAAGGATGCAGACTCATGCATGGAGAACATTATGATTTTGGCGGAAGGGTAGCGCTTGATAATCCGCCTGGCCGATTCCAATCCACCCATCCCTGGCATGGAAATATCCATCACCACAATGTCCGATTCAAACTCCCCGTACACCTGATAAGCTTGCTCACCCGAGTCGCATTCCGCGATGACCTCTATGCGTTTGTTGAGTTCTAATAAACGCCGCAACCCTGACCTTACTACGGCGTGATCGTCCACCAAAATGAGTGAGATAGTCATCCATCCACCCTTTCGTTAATGCTCGTTTGCTTAGGCAGTTTAATCATGATGCGCGTCCCTTGATGTGCCATGTCTGCACCGTTGATGCTGGATTTCGACGAAACAATGCTCATCTCGCCCATTAAGCCCTGCACTCGTTCTTTCATTCCGGCCAAGCCAAACCCTTTTACCATTAAGTCTGGATCAAAACCAACGCCATCGTCTTCTATTTGCAAGCTAATATTAAGCGCATCTTGCTGCACATTAATGTTCACTCGGTGCGCATGAGCATGCTTGGCTATATTCGTTAAACATTCTTGCAAAATCCGATACGCCGTAATGGACACCACTTCGTCCAACGGGCCAATATCGCTTTCAATGTAATAAATAAGATGGATGGTCCTATGCCGTTGACGCCACTGGTGTATCAACTCACCCAGGGCCAAGCTCAGCCCCAACTCATCAAGAACACGCGGTCGCAAACGTTGCAGTATTTCATGCACCATGTCCATCATTTGACGCGTGACACTGCTAATGGCAAGCGCACTCTCTTTTGCCAGGGATAATTTCTTACCGTTCAATATGGCGCTGGCATCCACGTGAATGGCGGTCAAGTACTGGCCTATTTCATCGTGAATGTCGCGGGCTAGGTTTTTGCGCTCGTCTTCTTGCAGCCGTATGATTTGCTGCGTTAAACGATGATTGTTTTCTGTGCTAGATTGCAAATTATCCGCCATGGCATTGAATTTTTGGCCTATTGCCTGAAGTTCTACCTGCTTAAAATCAGGCAACCTATCGCTAAAACGCCCCTGCTCTATTTGCGTTAAAGCATCCAAGATTCGCCGCATGGGCTTAAACGTGTACTTGACCGAAAAATAAACCAACACATTGATTGCAACAAAAAATATGGCGGCCAAATAAAGCAGGTCTACTGTGTCATTCCAGACCTCAGCTATCTCATAACTCGGATCGGGCGTGATGACTAATTCCCCTACAAAACGGCCATTTAACACTATATTACGCACTTGCTTTTGCATGTCTACGGCGGATAAACTCATCGCATTAACAAACCAGCTGGGCGGAACCGTCGAATCTACCGACTGCACCTTATTACGATTGGTTTCACGCAACCTACCCTTGGTATCATAAAAATCTATTTTAAGATGCCTGATATTATTTAGGCTTTGTAACCGAAAAATCGAAGCGCCTTCTGAATTGTTGATCCAACCAAAATCGGAAGAGTAATGCAGAATTTCCGCATCCAATAAATGCAAGGCTAGATTTGCCGTAGAAGCCACTTCCGCGCGCACATTCTCACTGGCATTTTTAACGACAAATACTGCGCTTATGCTTAACAACAAGAGCAGCAATCCAGTAATCATTAGATTTAGTTTGAGCTGAAGACTCATTTTTAAGTGGATTTCCCGAGAATTACGCATGGTATAGACTTTAGTTGGTTTTATCATGGGAAAAAGTCCCGACTATTTCTTCTGGCAAGCGCTGGCATTATTAAAAAGAGGATGCAGCTAAAATTTGAACAAGCATCCAATCAGTGGGGCAGTTTAACAGCTTCCAATCACGTTAACCTTACTAATTCCACCCATCATCCCACCCGCCCGCACCCTTTACTGGCTCGCGGGCTTTTTTACGTCTATACACAAGGAGAATCCATGGCAAATAAATACCGAGTTTTACGCAATATCCATTCAACCGCCAACCATCGCGTGGTTAACACTGCAGGCAATAGGGTCGCAAGGGGCATAGAGAAGACCGCCAAATGGGCCGCCACCGACCACATAGGTACAGCGCAACGCTGTGACATCATGGCGACCTGCCAAGACATCGCTTTCGATATCGCTAAGATGCGCCTGACAACCCGTCGTGCCGGCAGAGACAATGACTCCCTATTAGCATTTATAGCAGGTTGGGTGATTGATTATGTATGGTATCTCTTCGATCTGCTGTGGGGCTTCATTGGGCCAATACTGTATCTGCTCATCACCACGGTGCTTGTTGTGTTGGCCGTCGGTGGGGCATTTGCATTGTTGTTTATGGTGCTCTTTATGCTATAGCGGGCCCACCAACTAACCCTTCGCCAGCTTTGTCGGCTTCGCCAGCTTTGCCATTTCAGCACAGCCCATATCCCACATAGCCTGCCACCCTAAAACACCACCTTCACCGGCTTTACCACCTTCGTTTGGCCATGCGAAGCTAAGTAATCCCGCCAGCGCAGCTACACAACTGAAATAACCACCACCAAAACTGCGACTTTTTGGCCATCTTATATGAAATACCCATTCAACTAGCCTCATCAACAACCAAAGGAGATTCACCATGACCATCATTTCAATCAATTCAGCCCTATCCATGCGCATCATCAAGGTTGCATCTTGCCCTTCCAATTCAGGTAAAGCCACCCTTACTTATCACGTCGGCAGCGATGCAGACAACGAAATACATTTCCGTGTAGTCATGAATACCGGTGGGGGGTTATTCAGTCCCGAATGGCTGTCGCTCAATGCCATCCAGCCAGCATTAGCCAAGGCGCCTGCACCACTGACATCCTATCCACTCGTTAGCCTGCTCCAAGGCAAATCAACCAACACTCCGTCATTTCTCATGGCGGCACTTAAG
>SXVG01000041.1 GCA_005791685.1 Methylotenera sp.
GCACTTAGGCGTTTTGGTGCCCCCGACACGAATCGAACGTGTGACCCTCCCCTTAGGAGGGGGATGCTCTATCCACTGAGCTACGGGGGCAATGTTTAAGCTATGCGCATTGTAGAGAAGTCAAAAACCCGGCACAAGGTAAATCATGCATTGGTGCTTGATGCGCGCGGTTTTATTTAATGCACACCGCCCGCACTTGATGCAGGTCGGTTAAGCCTTGCAAGACTTTTTCTATGCCGTCTTGCTTCAAGGTGCGCATGCCTTCGTTGAGGGCGGTGGCCACGATGTCGGCTACCCGTGCCCGTGCTTGTATGTGCTTTTTAACTGCATCGCTGCCCAGCATCAGTTCGTGCAAGCCTAATCGGCCTTTATAGCCCGTGCTGTTGCATTTATCGCAGCCACATGACCGGTACAAGGTGAATTGGCCTTGGCTGTTAGCATAAGCTTGCTGCCATTTTTGCTGTAAGGCCAGGCGGTTGGCCGACTGGTCTTGTTGCCACGCGGCGGTATTTTTGAGCTCTTCACTGTACTCGTTAAGCAATTGCGCCATTTCGTCTGGCGTGGGCTGATAAGGCTGCTTGCAATCGCACAAGCGTTTGGCCAAGCGTTGTGCCAATATGCCTAACAAGGCGTCGGCAAAGTTAAATGGGTCCATGCCCATATCGAGCAAGCGCACCACCGATTCTGGCGCGCTATTGGTGTGCAAAGTGGCCATCACCAAATGCCCGGTTAGGGAGGCTTCTATGCCTATCGCCACGGTTTCTTTGTCGCGCATCTCGCCGACCATGATGACGTCCGGATCGGCACGTAAAAAGGCGCGCATGATGCTGGCAAAATCCAAGCCGGCTTTTTTATTAATCTGCACTTGGCGCAAACCTTTTTGCGTGATTTCCACCGGGTCTTCGGCCGTCCAGATTTTGCTTTCCGGCGTATTAATGTGCCCTAGGGCCGAATGCAAGGTGGTGGTTTTACCCGAGCCGGTCGGGCCGCAAACAAAGAACAAGCCGTAGGGTTTGCTGATCAGGTTTTTTAGCTGTTTATTGTTCCAATCGGATAAACCTAAGTCATCCAAGGGGATGGGTTGGCCGGCCGACAAAATACGCATGACGATGTCTTCCATACCGTTCGCGGAAGGGACGGTGGCTACCCTTAGCTCTATGTCTAAGGGGCCGTATTTTTTAAAGTTTATTTTGCCGTCTTGTGGCCTGCGCTTTTCCGATATATCCAAGTCGCACATGATTTTTATGCGGGTGGTTAAGGCGTTGCGGTAGCTGGCGGGCACCTCTATGTAATGTTGCAAGCTGCCGTCTTTGCGAAAGCGTATCTGCGTCTTGCCTTTTCCTGGGTAAGGTTCTATGTGGATGTCGGAGGCGCCTTGCTGGTAGGCATCGACCACAATTTTATTGACCAATTTAACCAGCTCGTTGTCGGCGGCCGCATGCAGCTCATCCGCAGCGACGTTGAGTTCTTCATCGTCTTGCGTCAGCTCAGACAACAGGTCGCCTAGGTAAGCTTGGCCACCGTTACTGGCATAGAATTGGCTGACGGTCTGGGCAAAATCACGTTGCAAACAAACCTGGTAGGTGATTTTGCGGTGGCGTGGAAAAACGTGGCTGACGATGCCGCTGCCTTTGATTCTTTCTGGATCCGGCGTCAAAATCAGCAGCGTGTCTGCGCTCGTTTCCGCGATGGGCAACCAGCCATTTTGTTCGACGTACTCTTGCTTGAGGTTTTTTAATAACTCGGTCGGTTTAATTCGATCGACTTTATAGGGCTCATAAGGTGTGTTAAAGAAATCCGCTAGGGCATGGCCTATGTGCAAGGCTTGCACCTGAAATTCCTGGATCAAGACCGATTCAACATCGCTGGCATTTTGCCGGGCCAAGCGCTGCGCCGCCGCTAAGTCATCCCGGGACAGGTGGCCGGCCGCCACCAAGCCATCGAATTTTGTTCGGATGAAAGCGGCACTGGTTTGGCGTTGATCAAAAGCGATGGCCAGCGTTTTAGCCAACTCGGGCGCGCCCTCCTCCAACAAGCGGGCAAACGGCAAGCCGGATAGGCTGTTAATCAGTTGCACGACGCCAATCAAGCGTCCGTCATCGGCCGCTAGGATGGGAAACACCAGCATTTGCTTGGCATGAAAGCCGGTCTTTACATCCACGTCTTTTAAGAACTGTATCTGCGCACTGATGGCGGACAACTCGGCCTCATCGTAGACATCGGCGATATTCAGCAAGGCTTTATTGAGCGCAACGTAACCGGCAATGCTGCTGGGGTTGATGGCCAGTTTGAGCTCTTTAATTGATTGAGCCCGGTTTTTACTTTGGCTACGATGGCCTGACCGTCTTCGCTTTGTAAATAAAGCGTGATGCGCTCGGCTTCGAATAAATCACAAATATCCACACTCACTTCGGTCAAAATGTCATCGATACAACGCGCTGCATGTATCTTATTGGTGGTGTTTTGCAGTTTTTTAGTAAAAGCCAAACGCTTGCCGATGTCGGCGAGACTGATGGCGACTTCATCTACAGGCGGTGTGGCTATGCTCATGGATTTTAATCCTTGCTATTTTTATTAAACTGGCCAGCATGGCCCGCTAACGGTTACACTGGCTTATATGAAAACCAGTCCAGCTAAACAAATCAATAACCCCCTGCACGGCATCACCTTGGCAGCCATGCTCACGCACTTGGTCGCGCATTTTGGCTGGGATAACTTAGCCGCGCGCATCCCCGTGCGTTGTTTTAGTCATGAACCCAGCATGGCTTCCAGCCTTAAGTTTTTGCGCAAAACGCCTTGGGCACGCGCTAAAGTGGAAGCCCTTTATCAAACCAGCCTGCTAGACCAGTAAACCGTTTAATGGCGGCCGCGGGCTTGGGCCAGCATGGCGGCGCCTAACATGCCCGCTTGGTCGGCAGCCTCAGACACACTGAGCACTATTTTGCCGCGCAACACCGGTATTAAATCCTCAGCCAATTGCTGATCAAAAGCCCTGGCCATTAATGGCCAGGCCGCGCTCATGCCCCCGCCTATCACCACCTGGCTGATGTCCAGCACTTTTAGCACCTGCGCCAAGGCTTGCGCTAAACTGGCCCCGGCCAATGCGTAAGCCGCCATGGCCGCTGCGTCACCGGCTTGCGCCAAGGCCGCAATGGCGGCGGCGGTTTTATGTTGCCCACTGGCTTCAAAATAACTCAGACTCACCGCACTGGCCGAAGCGTATTGTTCCATGCAACCACGGTTACCGCAACCGCATAATCGGCCATGCGGTTTTACGATGAGGTGCCCCACTTCCATGGCCACACCATGTTGGCCAGTGACAGGCTGGCCAGACAGGACCAGACCGCCGCCCACCCCGGTGCCCAAGCCTAGGTAAATCAAGCTATCCAATTGCTTGGCCCGCAGGGCATATTCGCCATAAGCGGCGGCCAGCGCATCGTTCTCGGTGCGCACGGGCAAGCCTATCAAGTGGCTTAAATCAGCGGATAAATCGACCATACTCAAGCCGGGCAAATTGGGCGAAGACACTATTTTTTGCGTATCAGGCTCGATAAAGCCAGGAAAACCCACCCCCACGCCTCGCACCTCGGGGTAGTTAGCCAAGGCGCTACGTATGGCCATGGCCATGCTGTTTACTATCGCCTGCCAAGCCTCGTGCGGTGCCGACTGATGCGCTTGGCAAAGCTTGGCAAAGTCGGCCTGAACACGCATTTCTTCTAGCACTTTAGGCGGCTTATGGCTAAGTGCATCGTAAGCGATGACCGCCAAACGTAAATTGGTGCCGCCTACATCCATGCCTAGCCAGTGCGCCATCGCCTTTAGCTCCGTCCTGTTGCGGCTATGCTGCGGCCTATCTGCTGTTGCAGGGCGTCTGATAACTGCGACCAATTAAAGCGCCAATGCCAATTGCCGCTGGCCGTGCCCGGCGTATTCATTCTATGACTGCCATCCAAAGCCAGAATGTCTTGCATGGGCACTATGGCCAATAAGGCTTGCGAACGCATGGCCATGGCCATCAAATCCATGGGCATGGCCACGGTGTGCGCTTCGCCCTGCTGCGCTTGTATTTGACTGTGCAGGTTTTGCCGTTGCGCGTCATCCAAGCCCTGATACCAGCCTAAGCTGGTGTCGTTGTCATGGGTGCCGGTGTAAGCCACGCTGTTTTCTTCTATGTTCGCCGGTAAATAGGGGTTATCCGGGTTGCCGGCAAAGGCAAATTGTAAGATTTTCATGCCAGGCAAATGAAACTGCTGACGCAAGGCATTCACCTCGTCGGTGATGATACCTAAGTCTTCTGCCACCAAATAGATGTCCGGTATGGCCTGTTTAATGGCGTTGAGCAAAGCCTCCCCCGGCGCCAATTGCCAGTGGCCATTGATGGCCGTGGCTTCATCCACGGGGATTTCCCAGGCGGCTTGCAGCCCTCTAAAATGGTCGATGCGCACAATGTCAAATAACTGATTTTGCGTGGCCATGCGCGCTATCCACCAGGCGTAGTTATCCGCCGCCATGGCAGACCAATCGTAATGCGGATTGCCCCAACGCTGCCCGTTTTCTGAAAAATAATCCGGTGGCACACCGGCCACCACGGCCATGTTTTTGTCTGCATCCAATTTGAACAAATGCGCTTTAGCCCAGACGTCAGCACTATCAAAGGCAACAAAAATAGGAATGTCACCAAACAAATACACCTGTTTGGCCGCGGCGTACGCTTTGAGTTTTAGCCACTGGCTAAAAAACACATATTGGGCAAACTCGATAACGGCTATTTCGCTGGCCAAATCAAGCCGCGCCTGATGCAAGGTGGGCAAGTCGCGGTCTTTATAGGCCGCTGGCCATTGCTGCCAGCCAGCCTGATTAAAGCGCTGGCGCAAGGCTAAGAATAAAGAAAAATCCGCCAGCCAGTGCGCTTGTTGCTGGCGAAATTGAGCGAAATCTTGCTGTTGTGACAAGGCGGCTTGGGCCAAAAACGTGGCGCACGCCTTAGCCAATAGCGCGGCGCGGCTAGCGTGACCGCTTAAATCCGCCTTGCTCAGCCAGCCTTGCGCTTGCAGGTGGGCCAAGTCTATAAAATCAATATTGCCGGCAAAAGCAGACAAGCACTGATACGGTGAATTGTCTGCATGCGGCATGTTAATCGGCAAGGTTTGCCAGACGCTGGCGCCTATGCCGTGCAAGAAATCCACAAAGCGGTA
>SXVG01000042.1 GCA_005791685.1 Methylotenera sp.
GTGCACGACATAGGCAAAAACATCGTATCGGTGGTCTTGCAGTGCAACAACTTTGAAGTGGTCAACATGGGCGTCATGGTGCCAGCAGCGGAAATTTTGGCCATGGCCAAAGCCGAAAATGCCGACATCATAGGCTTGTCCGGTTTGATTACGCCGTCCTTGGAAGAAATGACGCACATCGCCAAAGAAATGCAACGTGACCCCTATTTTAAAGCCTTAAAAATGCCTTTGTTGATCGGGGGTGCCACCACCTCGCGGGCGCACACCGCCGTGAAAATTGCCCCGCATTACGACGGCCCGATTATTTACGTGGCCGACGCCTCGCGTTCGGTGTCGGTCATGCAATCTTTGCTTACGGTGGACAGTCGCGACGCCTACCTCGATGAAGTGGCGGCCGACTACGAAAAAGCCCGTCAGCAGCATGCCAATAAAAAAGGCACGCCCATGATCAGTTTGGATGCCGCCCGCGCCAACAAAGCCAAGCTGTCGTTTACCGGTGACAAAGCGCCGGTCAAACCTAAGTTCATAGGCCGACGTGAAATCAGAAATGCCGATTTAAGCCTGATTGCCCAATACATCGATTGGACGCCGTTCTTCCAAACTTGGGATTTAGCCGGTTTCTATCCAGCGATTTTGACCGACCAAGTGGTGGGTGACACGGCCAGCAAATTGTTTGCTGAAGCGCAAGCCATGCTCAAAAAAATCATAGACGGCCGTTGGTTAACAGCGAATGGCGTGGTGGCGCTCATGCCGGCCAATACGGTGAATGATGATGACATCGAAATTTACACCGATGATACCCGCCAGCAGCTGGCTTTCACCTACTACGGCATGCGTCAGCAAACCCTTAAACCAGTGATAGACGGGGTGGCACGGCCCAATCAATGTTTGGCCGATTTTATTGCGCCTAAAACCACACCGGATTACCTAGGCTTGTTCGCCGTCACGGCCGGCTTGGACGTGGAAAAACACATTAAACGATTTGAAGACGCCCACGACGATTACAGCAGTATATTGCTCAAAGCCTTGGCGGATCGTTTGGCCGAAGCCTTTGCCGAATACTTGCATGAACGCGTGCGGGTGGATTTTTGGGGCTACGCCGCCCATGAAAAATTAGACAAAACCGCCTTAATCAAAGAGCAGTACCAAGGCATTAGGCCTGCGCCCGGTTACCCCGCTTGCCCAGACCACACGGTCAAACCGGACATGTTCAATCTCTTGCAATGCGACAGCATAGGCATGCACCTCACCGAATCGTTTGCCATGACGCCAGGCGCCGCCGTGTCTGGTTTCTATTTTGCCCATGCGGATGCCAAGTATTTCAGCGTGGATAAAATCGGTGACGATCAATTGCTAGACATGGCCCAGCGTAGAGGCCTAAGCAAAGACTATTTAGCGCGCTGGCTAGCGCCAAACTTGAGCTAAGGGGGTCTGGCTATGCACATTCATATATTAGGCATTTGTGGCACCTTCATGGGCGGCATTGCCGTCTTAGCAAAACAGGCCGGGCACAAAGTCACCGGCTGCGATGCCAATGTCTACCCTCCCATGAGCACGCAATTGGCAGCGCAAGGCATAGAGCTGATTACTGGCTTTGACCCTAGCCAAACCGAGCTCAATCCAGACGTCTATGTCATCGGCAACGTCGTCAGCCGTGGCAACCCCTTGATGGAGGAAATTCTAAATCGCGGCCTGCCTTATGTTTCTGGCCCGCAATGGCTGGCGGAAAACGTCTTACAAGGCAAATGGGTGTTGGCCGTGGCAGGCACCCATGGCAAAACCACCACCAGCTCCATGCTGGCCTGGATCTTAGAATACGCGGGACTGGCCCCGGGCTTTTTAATTGGCGGCGTGCCGCAAAACTTTGCCGTTTCTGCCCGCCTGCCGCAAGCCCCGGCACAAGACAAAAACAGCCTATCACCGTTTTTTGTGATTGAAGCGGACGAATACGACACGGCGAATTTTGATAAGCGCTCTAAATTTGTGCACTACCACCCGCGTACCGCCGTGTTAAATAACCTCGAGTTTGACCACGCGGACCTTTGACGACTTGGCCGCCATAGAAAAGCAATTCCACCATTTAGTCCGCACCGTGCCACAAGCCGGCTTAGTCGTGAGCAATGGTTTGGAAGCGAGCTTGCAACGGGTAATCGCTAAAGGCTGCTGGACGCCGGTAGAACAATTTGGCTCTGGTAACGACTGGCAAGCAGCCAACCCGCAGAGCAACGGCAGTTTTGATGTGTTGCTTGCCGGCGAACGACAAGGCCACGTGGCTTGGGATTTGTTGGGCGAGCACAATCGCATGAACGCCTTGGCCAGCATCGCGGCGGCACGGCATGTTGGCGTGGCGGTGAAAGTGGCCATAGACGCCTTAAGCCAGTTTAAAAATGTCAAACGGCGCATGGAAATTCGCGGGCTAGTGCAGGGCGTCACCGTCTTTGATGACTTTGCCCATCACCCCACCGCCATCAGCACCACCGTGGCGGGATTGCGCAGCAAAGTGGGTAAGGCGCGCATCTTGGCCGTACTCGAGCCGCGCTCCAACACCATGAAATTAGGCGTCATGAAAAATGCCTTGCCGGCCAGTTTGGCCGAGGCCGATTGGGTATTTTGTTACGGCGCCGATTTGGGCTGGGATGCCAATGAGGCGCTGGCACCGATACAGCATAAAGCCCAAGTCTACGATGACTTAACGCGCATGGTCAGCGCCATCGTAGCGATGGCAAAAAGCGGCGACTCGGTGCTGGTCATGAGCAATGGTGGGTTTGCTGGCGTGCATCAAAAGATACTGGATGCGCTCCAATTAAAATCGATTACCGAGTAATCCTTTGCTCAAGCTAGTCAGTCAAAAATTAAAGGCGGTACCGCTGATACGCCTCGCCATTTACCTATCCGTGCTCATCCATGCCGTGCTGTTAAGCGTGCATTTCAGCCCGGATTTAAAAAAATTTGCTGACACCTTGCCGGTGCTAGACGTCAGCCTAGTCAATGCTAAAACCCATAGCAAACCGAAAAAAGCCGATGTCTTGGCCCAAGCCAATTTAGACCGGGGGGGCAATACCGATCAAAATAGAAAAATGAAATCCGCCTTAGCCGCCAGCAAGCAACGGCAAGCGGCACTTAAGGCGCAAGAAAAAACACAAGTGGGTGGCCAAGCAGCGCCACAAAAAGCTGCAAAAAACCAAGCACAAAAACGGCTGGCCAATTTGGAAAAACAAGCCCAAGAATTAATGACGCAATTGCAAGCCAGCAAAACAGTGGAATCGCAGCCGGCGCAAAAAGCCAGCGCGCAAGAAACACAAAATGGCCAGCAAGAAACGCCTAGCCGTGCCATGGACGTGCACGACTTGAGCGCCGCCGCACTGGAAATGGACAGACTGGAAGCGCTGATAGCCAAGCAACAAGACGTATACCAAAAACGGCCTAAACGTAAATTCATAGGCGCCCGAACCAAAGAATACAAATACGCCTTATACGTTGAAGCGTGGCGACAAAAAGTAGAAAAAGTCGGTAACCTGAATTATCCGGAAGCGGCTAAAAATCTCAAAATGTACGGCCAGCTACAAATGACCGTGTCGATTAATGCCGACGGCAGCATAGAGGCCATAGAGCTGAACCGCAGCTCAGGCCATAAAGTGTTGGACGAGGCGGCCAAGCACATCGTCGAACTGGGCGCCCCTTATGCGCGCTTTCCAGACGAGGTGCAAAGTGAGATTGATATTTTAAGCATCACCCGCACTTGGACCTTCACCAAAGAGGATAGCCTTGCCAGCGGCGACTAAAGCCGTTTATAGTCTGTTCATTGCCCCATCACTGCTTAAATACTATGCCCAACCACTTTCAATACCACGTGTTTTTCTGCTTAAACCAACGCGAAGCTGGCGCGGCTTGCTGCATGGATAAAGGTGCGGAAGCCGCGTTTGATTACATGAAAGCGCGGGTAAAAAGCTTGGGCTTAAGTGGGCCTGGGCAAGTGCGCATTAACCGCGCCGGTTGCTTGGATAGGTGCGATGCCGGGCCCTTGCTGGTGATCTACCCACAAGCGGTTTGGTACAGCTTTGTTGACAACGAGGACATCGATGAAATCATAGCCTCGCATTTAATGCAGGGCAAAGTGGTTGAGCGCTTAGTAGTAGAGTAAGCGCCCAACTTAAGACGCGGCCAACATCCTGTCCAAGGTCAATTTAGCCAGTTTGGCCTCATGCTCGGGCACTTTAATCTGATTGACCACCTGGCCTTGCAGCAAATTCTCTAACACCCAAGCCAAATGCTGTGGATCAATTCTGGCCATGGTCGAGCATTCACACACCACGTGGCTCATGAACTGCACCAATTTGCCTTGCGGTCGCATTTGCTCAGCTAAACGATTAACCAAATTGAGCTCGGTGCCCACCAACCATTTAGAATTGGCCGGTGCCTCGCTGACGGTTTTCAGTATGTATTCCGTCGAGCCGACGTAATCGGAATTTAAGCACACTTCATAAGGCGCTTCTGGATGCGAGATGACCAAGCCGTCCGGATGTTCAGCACGGAATTTTGTGATGTTTTGCAAACGGAACATTTGGTGCACCGCACAATGGCCTTTCCACAGCAAAATTTTTGCATTTTTGATTTGCGCTTCGGTCAAACCGCCCATGGGTAAATCCGGATCCCAAACCGGCATTTGCTCTAAAGCTATGCCCATCTTATGGCCAGACCAACGGCCTAGATTTTGATCGGGGAAGAACAAGACTTTTTCACGCTGCGCAAAACTCCACTCTAAAATCTTAGGCGCATTGGTGCTGGTACAGACGATGCCACCGTGCTCACCGCAAAAGGCTTTTAAATCGGCGGCTGAATTAATGTAAGTGACCGGCGTAATGACTTCATCAAAATTCAATACTTTGTTCAATTCACGGTAACTGCGCTCAACTTTAGCCAAATTGGCCATGTCAGCCATAGAACAACCGGCCGCCAAGTCTGGCAGTATGGCGATCTGCTCTGGACGACTTAAAATATCCGCCACTTCCGCCATGAAATGCACGCCTAAAAAGACTATGAATTCCGCGTCCAAGCTCTCGCAATAACGTGACAATTTAAGCGAATCGCCGGTGTAATCGGCATGCCGGTAGACGCTCTCGTTTTGATAATGGTGACCCAGTATCACCAGTCGTTTGCCCAAGGCTTGCTTGGCCGCGATGATACGCTGCTGGCAATCGGCATCCAGGCTGGCCTGAAATTTATCAAATTTTATAGGAGCTACTTGCATGGTCTTCTGTCGCCGACTTGGTTAACGGTAAAAATAAAGCGCACATTTTATAACGATAATTGATGTCGCTCACCTAATCTTTTTAAGGCGTCAACATTGGTCCAAGAAAAAACCCGCTGCGCCGCCAAGCGCCAATCGACCCAAGCGTATTGCAGGTGCTCATCTGGCGCCAGCGTTATCGGCAGGGCGGCCGGTAGCATTAAGGCAAACTGGTGCTCGACATTGCTAGTCACCCCGGGGGCATAGCGATGGCGCCAATGCGGGTAAATTTCATAGGTGTTGGCGACCTGCCAATCTTGCAGCTCGTATTGCTCAGCATGCAAACCGGTTTCTTCTAACACTTCACGTATGGCGGCTTGCCGTGGGGTTTCGCCCGCCTCCAAACTGCCGGTGACCGATTGCCAAAAACCGGCTTTGTCGGCCCGCTCCATAATCAACACCTGCAAATCCGCGGTATAAATCAGCACCAAGGCCGAAACAGGGGTTTTAAACATGCTCAGAATAAATTAAGGGATGAACAAATAGCCCAGATTTACGCTTTTTTACTGGGCGCACTGGTCAAATTTTTAGGCAGTTGGAACACCACGCTTTCGACCACACCGTGCAATTCCTGCACCTGCTGTGCACCCATGCGCTGCAATTGGCCAATCACTTCTTTGACCAATATTTCAGGCGCGGATGCGCCGGCAGACACGCCAACTTTCTTTTTTCCCACTAACCACGACGGCTGTAGATAGCTGGCGTTGTCCACCATATAGGCTTCCACCCCTTGCCTTTGCGCCACCTCACGCAAACGATTGGAATTGGAGCTGTTGGGCGAACCGACAATAATCACCAAATCACAATCTTGGGCCATCAGCTTAACCGCGTCTTGACGATTTTGTGTGGCGTAGCAAATGTCTTCGCTTTTAGGCGCGTGTATATTGGGGTATTTGGTTTTTAAGGCCGCTATCACTAAGGCGGCATCGTCCATGGATAAGGTGGTTTGCGTGACAAAGGCTAATTTGGCTGGGTCTTTAACTTTTAATTGCGCCACATCGTCTGGCGTTTCCACCAGATACATGCCGCTCGCTGCCGCTTCATCGCCATCACCTTGCTCGGATTCAACCTGACCCATGGTGCCCTCCACTTCTGGGTGGCCTTTATGGCCTATCATGATGATTTCCAAGCCGGCCAAGCGCATTTTAGCCACTTCAATGTGCACTTTAGTGACCAGGGGGCAGGTGGCATCGTAGGCGATTAAGCCACGCGCTTCGGCTTCGACTCGCACCGCTTTGGATACGCCGTGCGCACTAAAAATAACCGTGCTACCGCTGGGAATTTCATCCAAGTGTTTGACAAAAATAGTGCCCTTGGCGCGCAAGCCATCGACCACAAATTTGTTATGCACCACTTCGTTACGCACGTATATGGGTGCGCCGAATTTTTCTAAGGCTTGCTCAACGATGATGATGGCGCGGTCTACCCCGGCACAAAAACCTCTGGGGTTGGCCAATACTATATCGGCTGATGCTGGCATGTTGGCTTTACGGTCTGTCATACGCACTTTTATTTGTTAAATTAACTTAAGGTATAATGCACATATTAACCTAACTGCACGCGCTTAATGTCAATTTGAACCCGAGTCAGCTTAAAAATGAATCTTACCCACACTAAAAACACCGCCACCTTGCTCATCACCTGCCCAGACAGCAAGGGCATCGTTGCCGCCATTGCCGACTTTCTGTATCAGCACAACGCCAATATCTTGCATGCCGACCAGCATCAAGACGCCGAGAACAACTTATTTTTAATGCGTGTGGAATGGGATTTGGCCGGCTTTAGCTTGGCCATCACTGACTTCGAACTGCACTTTGCTAGCATTGCCCAACGCTTTAATATGCAATGGCAGTTGAATTTATCGCAAAAACCTTTACGCGTGGCCATCATGGTGTCGCAATACGACCATTGTTTGGCGGATTTATTGCATAGACACAAAAACGGCGAACTGGCCTGCGACATCCCGCTTATTATCAGCAACCACCGCGACACCGAAGCCTTGGCCAAATTTTACGGGGTGGACTTTCATTACATCGCCGTGAGCAAAGACAATAAAGCCAGCGCCGAAGCCGCTCAATTTGCCTTGTTTGAGCAATACCAAATTGACCTCATCGTCTTAGCACGCTACATGCAAATTTTATCGCCGGATTTTGTCGCACGTTACCCCAAACAAATCATCAATATCCACCACTCTTTCTTGCCGGCATTCATAGGGGCTAAGCCTTATCACCGGGCATTTGAACGTGGCGTCAAACTGATAGGGGCGACCGCGCATTACGTCACCGAAGTGCTGGATGAAGGGCCTATCATTGAGCAAGACATAGACCGCATTTCACACCGCGATCAAGTGGAAGATTTAATCCAAAAAGGCCGCGATTTAGAACGGGTGGTGTTATCTAAAGCCGTGCGCTGGCACATCGAAAACCGAATTTTGCTGTACGCCAACAAAACCGTTATTTTTGATTAATCGCTTTCCGGCAAAATTTTCTCTAAGGCGTAAAGATCGCTGATTTGTTCGCGCTGGCGAATTAAATGGCAGGTCTCGCCGTCCACCATCACTTCAGCCGCACGTGGCCTGGTGTTGTAGTTGCTGGCCATGCTCATGCCGTAGGCGCCCGCCGACATAATCGCCAAGACATCACCCTCTTGCAAATTTAAACTTCTATCGTGACCCAAAAAGTCACCGGTTTCGCAGACTGGGCCAACCACTTCATAATTGGTCGCCTCGCCTGTACGCGGTGCCACCGCCTGTATGGCATGGTAAGCGTCATACAAAGCGGGGCGCATTAAATCGTTCATGGCGGCATCGACGATGGCAAAGTTTTTTGCCGTGCTGTGTTTTAGATACTGCACTTGGGTTAACAGCACGCCGGCGTTGCCAACTAAGGCTCGGCCTGGCTCAAACACCAATTTAATAGCACGGCCGGCTATTTTGGCGCGCATGGCGCTGGCATAAGCGCTAAATTCTGGCGGCGTTTCATCCTGATAACAAATGCCTATGCCACCCCCGGCATCAATGTGCTGCACGGCTATACCGCGTGCTGCCAAGGCGTCAACCAAGGCTAAAACGCGATCAAAAGCATCCAAGAATGGCGACAACTCAGTAATTTGTGAACCTATGTGGCAATCCACCCCGTGTATCGCAATGCCCGGCATGCTGGCCGCTTGCAGGTAAAGACCCAAGGCATCCTCATAGGCCACGCCAAATTTATTATTTTTTAAACCGGTGGAAATATAGGGATGGGTTTTAGCGTCCACATTGGGATTCACCCTAAGCGATACCGGTGCCACTTTACCCATGCTTAGCGCCACAAGATTTAGCCGGTTTAATTCGCTGGCCGATTCCACGTTAAAACAAAAAATGCCGGCATTTAAGGCCGCTTGCATTTCGCTTGCGGTTTTACCCACCCCAGAAAAAACGATTTTTTTCGGGTCGCCACCGGCCGCCAATACTCTAGCCAACTCACCCCCTGAGACGATATCGAAGCCGGCCCCTAGGCTAGCAAATAGATTTAAAATGGCTAAATTAGGGTTGGCCTTTACCGCAAAACAAACCAAATGATTGCAATCGGCAAAACCGCTACTGAAGTTTTTAAAGGCTTGCGTGAGCGCGGCTTTTGAATAAACATAACAAGGCGTCGCGTACTGTTCTGCGATGTCGGCCAGGGCTAATTTTTCAACGTGCAATAGATTGTTTTTAAAAGTAAAAGAATGCATAGTAAAGGCTAATGAAAGTTAAAAATAAACCGCGTGTTATTGACTGGCACTTGACGGTTGCGGGTATTGCTGTTCAGGAATATACAAAGGGCCTTTGGTCCCGCAAGCGGATACCGCACAAAAAATGAGCATGGCGCATAAAAACGGTAGGCTTATTTTTTGCATTAAGCGGCCTTTATCTGGGCTAAGTGACACTGGCGTTAGTTTAACATAAAGGCCTAGGCGAAAGGGTGGCATGCCCGCTTTTGGCTACACCTAGCAAACCAGTGTTGATAGCCTTGGCTTAAACAAGCCGCAATAGGGCTGGACTTTTGTCCGCCGCCTGTGCAAGATAGACCATAGTCCAATGGGAGTAGCCTATGTCCTTTTTAGCCCTGAATAAGCCTAAGTTAAGCCGCCGACTTGTGGCCAAAATACAGCGCCCACAAAGCGGCTTTACCTTAATTGAGTTAATGATAGTGGTGGCCATCATAGGCATCTTGGCGGCGATTGCCATGCCCAATTACAGTCTATACATCAAGCGCGGCAAAGCGGCCGAGGCCACCGCCACCCTAGCCAGCTTACGGGTCAAGATGGAGCAGTACTATCAAGACAACCGCAGCTATGTTGACGGCCCCTGCACCACGGCCAGCGACAACCAGTACTTCACTTACGCTTGCAGTGCCGGGCCGACTGACGACACCTACACCTTGAAAGCCACGGGGAACCCGGCAAAAGGCATGGGGGATTTTGAGTTCAGCTTAAATCAAAGCAATGGCAAAACCTCTAAATTTGATGGCACCGCGGGGCTTACTTGCTGGCTCACTAAAAAAGGCGGCACATGCTAAGCCTGGCGCCAAAAACTCCACCTCGCGGCTTTAGCCTAATAGAGCTCATCATCGCCATCGCCATTATAAGCGTGGTCGTCGCCATTGCCATGCCAGGCTACGCTACTTGGGTAAAAAACTCCCGGGTACGCACCGCTGCCGAATCCATCCAAAACGGCTTGCAAACAGCACGGGCGGAGGCCATTAAACGCAATCTAGCGGTAAAATTTGTGCTCGCCAGCCACTCCGCCTGGTGCATCACGACCAGCAACTGCACGACGGCTAGCGACATCCTGCAAAGCCGCGCCGCCAGCGAAGGCTCTTCATCGGCCATCAGCGTGACCACAGCGCCTAGCGACTCCACAGAAGTTGAGTTCAATAATTTAGGATCGGTGAGCGCCAGCCCTGTGCCATTTAGTCAGGTTGACCTGAATTTAACGGGCGCCGACCGACCGCTACGCGTCACGCTGGGCGTGGGTGGCAATACCCGCCTATGCGATCCATCAAGCAAGTTAAAGCCAGACGATCCTAGACGATGCTAAAGGCCATGAAAACGACACGCCCGGTCCAGCAACAAGGTGCAATTCTCTTGGAGTCACTCATTGCCCTATTGATTTTTTCCATGGGCATATTGGCCTTGGTCGGTTTGCAAGCCACTATGGTCAAGCATACTGCCAGCGCTCAATACCGCAGCCTAGCCAGTTACATCGTCCAACAAAAACTGGGCGAACTGTGGGCCGACCCTAGCCACATAGTGGCCGTTACGGACCAGGCGCTAGATGACTTACCCAATGGCCTATACAGCATCAGTTCGCCCAGCGCCGGCGAGGTGAACATCGTTGTCAGTTGGCGAGCCCCAGACGAAAGCACCAGGCACAACGTCAGCACCTATGCCCGCATCATGGGGGCGAATTAAGCTGACCATGGCTAAAAAAGAGCCCGCCTTCAGCACCCGCCAAACAGGCTTTAGCCTGGTGGAAATCATGGTGGGCTTGGTGGTCAGCCTGTTGGTGAGCCTGGTAATTATGCAAGTTTTTGCCGTGTTTGAAGGGCAAAAACGCAGCAGCTCGGGCACCGCCGATGCCCAAACCAATGGCCACATTGCCTTGTATAACCTACAGCGCGATGTGCAATTAGCCGGCTATGCCTTGCCTATTTTTTCCAGCAGTCATTCGCCATTGCAATGCACGGACTTTACCCCCAGCGGCACCGACATTTCCCCGGTCAGCATTATCGATGGCGGGACGCTCGCTGGCACCGGCACCGGCGCCAGCGACACGGTCATAGTGCGTTATGGCGATGCCCATAGCGGCGGCTCACCGGCCACCATCAGCAGCGTCAGTTCGGGCACGGTCTGGCTACTCAACAACGCCGCCTGCCAAGTGGGCGATACGGCCATCGTCAGCCTAGGTAGCGCATGCGTATTCATCGAAAATGGCGTGAGCAGCCTAACCGGGACCACCGGCGTCACTTTAGACACCACGGCCACCATAAGTAGCGGCGCCCACCTTAGCTGCCTGGGTCATTGGAAAACCATTAGCTACGCCATCAACGCTGCGCAACAATTAACCCGCAGCGAGAACAGCGATGCGGCCTCGCCTAAGGTAGTAGAAATTGTCAGTGTACAAGCCCAATACGGCATATCTACCACGGCAAACGACAATACCGTTAGCCTATGGGTCAATGCCACGGACGCCTGGGCCCATCCCGACATCGCCCAGCCCAACCGCATCAAAGCCTTACGGGTGGCCATCGTGGCCCGCAACGGCTTGCCAGAAAAAGAAACCGTCAGTTTCGATTGCGACACCGCCCAGCCCAACAAACCCAATGGCTTATGTGCTTGGGTAGGAACAACAGGCAGCCCAGCACCGCTGATCGACCTTAGCCATCTGCCCGATTGGCAGCATTACCGTTACCGCGTGTTTAGCACCATTATTCCGCTACGCAACATCGTTTGGTCCAAGGATGCCTTCCCCGCTTAAACGACCATGCCCAAGCCAATACCGCCGCTAGCCCTGCCTCCCCAGCCCGCCAAACAAGCCGGGGTGGTATTGTTTATTGCGCTGATAGCCTTAATCGTGATGTCCTTGGCCGCCGTGGCATTGATACGCTCGGTCGACACCAATACCTTGATTGCCGGCAACATAGGCTTTAAACAAGCCGCCCTTATTTCGGCTGACAGCGGGGTGGAAACGGCCATTACTTGGCTGAGCAGTCAAACCAGTCTGGACAACGAGCTGAATAGTAACGGCTATTACGCCACCTCAGCAGACGCCGCGCAAGGCTTAGCCGATGGCGACAATGCCCAACCAGCCACGGGCAGCCGCATTAACAGCGCAGGGCTGGACGACAGTGGCAACCGCATAAAATACGTCATACAGCGCATGTGCAGAAACGCTGGGGCAGCCAACACCAGTCATTGCCTGTATGGTCCAGCGGGCGAAGACGAAAATTCCAAAAGCCATTGCGACTTATCCAACCCCTGCTTAGGTGAACCGACTGGTGCGCTGTTGTACCGCATCACCACCAAAGTGACCGGGCCTAAAAACACCGTCAGCTATAGCCAAACCTTTGTCTATTAGGGGCCATCATGAAATCGCGCTTAATACTGCTTATCCTGCTTAACGCATGGCTTAGTCTGGGCCTGCCCAGCAGTGTGCAGGCCACCACGCTTGGGCTGGCAAGCACGCCTTTGGCCAACAGCACGGTTAACAACGCCAAACCCAACATCCTGTTTATTTTGGATGACTCCTTTAGCATGGTCTACACCTACATGCCAGAATGGGCCGGCAAAGCGGCCATTTGCGGCAATCCAGGACACATCTGCACGGTGGCTGACAACGCCTTTAGAAGCAGCGATTTCAACACCTTGTATTACAACCCAAAATTTCGCTACTGGCCGGCAAAAAATGCCGACGGCACTAGCAATCCCAGCATGAATAGTGCAAGAACGTCTGCTTGGGCGGCTGTTCCTAATGACGCATACGGGGTTGTTCGAAACGATGCCCCCAGCAACACCTCAAGCACCAGCAATTTAACCGTTGCCCCTTTAGCCGCCACTTACACCGTTATGGTGCCTGGCGAGTATTGCACACAGGCCAACTTACGGGTCTGCCAAGCACAAACTGCCGCATCAAGCACGCACCCCTACCCGGCCACCGTGCGTTTTTGCAACAGCGCCAGTCGTGCCATTTCTGCCGCATCGCCGCCGGCAAATACATGCCAAGCCACGGTGGCACGTGGTGGCTTTGAGGCAGTCAACACCCGCTATCCAACCAGGGGGAATGTGCCCGGTGCGTTAAACGTGGTGAACATCATCCCTACCGACAACAGCTACACAAAAGCGCCGCAACGTAGCGATTGCGCTGGTGGCAGTTGCACGTATGCGGAAGAAATGACCAATTACGCCAACTGGTGGGCGTATTACCGCACCCGTTTACAAACCATGAAAACCTCCACCAGCTTAGCCTTTGCCGCCATAGACGATAAATACCGGGTGGGCTACAGCGTGATTAATAACCACCTACTGGATCCGGACAGGCAAAGCTACAGCGGTTCGGGAGCCAATAAGTTTTTGAACGTGGCGACGTTTGATGCGACCCAAAAACAAGCTTTTTATTACCGTTTGTTCAAAGCGCATCCGGCACTGAATCAAACTTGGCAAGGCCAAAGCTACACCGACCCCTTCCACTTCACGCCTTTGCGCGGCGCCCTGTCGCATGCCGGCCGCTATTTTGCTAAGCGCCACGCCGGCCAATCGTTCGACCCCGTGCAGTATGCCTGCCAGGCCAATTTTAGCATCCTGTCTACCGATGGCTCGTGGAATAAACAATCTGACTTTACTGCAGCGGAACGTGGTGGGGACGACGTTGAAGCGCACCCCTTTGGCGCCTATGATGTATCCGGGCTGGCCATAGGCAACCGCGACAATGGCGCAGGAGTGCCCTTACCCATGCGTGAGGTCAATAGCTTCCCTGAATCGCTGGCGGACGTGGCCAAATACTACGCTGACACCGACATACGCACAGGCTGCACGGAAGCCAATGGTGGCGTCTGTGGCACGGCGGCCAATCACCTTAAGCAAAACATGATCACCTTTACCGTAGGCCTAGGCATTAATGGCACTTTACTCTACCAGGACGACTATAAAACCGCTACCTCAGGCGACTTTTATAATCTGACCCAAGAAGGCACGACGGGCTGGCCCGCGAGCGGGTCA
>SXVG01000043.1 GCA_005791685.1 Methylotenera sp.
GACTGGGGTTAGGGGTTAGTGGTTAGGGGTTAGGGTCAGCTCAATAGCGGCTAACCTGGCTGCGTATACGGCGGCCTTAATCTGTTCTGGCGCAGTGCAATTTTGTGCGGCAGCACCGGCATCCGTTGCTTGCGCTGCGCTTAACGCTGTTTGCAATAATAGGCTGGCCGCTTGGTCGTAGGCCTGTTCTGCACTGCCATGGCCGATTGCCGCTGCACACAAAAAGTCTTTGAAGCGGGCGGGCTGCCTGATGGCATCCAGCGCGATGAGAAAATCCAGCACCTCTGGCGCCGACATGGCCAGTATTTTTGGCCATTTGTCATGAAATTTACACAACAACTGCGCCAAGGCCTGGCAATCATTGGGCACTCTTAAACGCTGGCATAGGGTTTTTACTTGAGGGGCGGTGAGCGCGGCCGTTTGCATGAGCACTGCGAAACGGATGGGCAGCGGCTGATTTTGTTGCGCAACGGTATCCATGGCCTGCATTAAACGACGCCCAGCCGACTCGGCCGCCCACACCGCATCCAGCTCGGGCAAGATAGGCGCTAAAGCATCGCAGGCGCGTAACACGTCAAACATACGACTGGGTTTGATTTCCAGCAAGCCCGTCGCTAATTCTTGCCACACCCGTTCCGCCACCAGCGCATTAACTTCACCGGCAGCCACCATTTGCCGCATCAGTTGATTGGTTTCTGGCGCCACTAAAAATATTGGAAATCTGGCCGACAACCTCGCCACCCGTAAAATGCGCACTGGGTCTTCGGCAAAAGCAGGGCTGACATGGCGAAAAATTTTGGCTTGGATGTCAGCGCAACCCTGGTAAGGATCTATCAGTGTGCCTTGCGCATCTTTAGCAATGGCATTAACCGTCAGATCACGTCGGGCTAAATCCTCCTCTAAGGTGACGTCGATGGAGGTGTGCACCACAAACCCTTTATAGCCTTGCGCCACTTTTCGTTCGGTGCGGGCTAAGGCATATTCATCGTGGGTTTTAGGGTGAAGGAAAACCGGAAAGTCTTTACCTACCGACTTAAAGCCGGCAGCCAGCATGGCCTCTGGCGTACTGCCAACGACGACATAGTCTTTATCTTTTATCGGCCAGCCCAACAGTTCATCGCGCACTGCGCCACCGACTAAATATACTTGCATGGATGCCCTATCTTCTATTGGTTGATGCCGCCTCACTCTAAGTCTGTCCATGCTGCGGTTTGCTGTTCGAATTGCGCGCGCCCAGGAATTTTACCTAAGCGTGATTTTAAACTTTGAATTTTAATGGCGCTATTTTCTGCCCGTAAACGGGGCGCATAAATTTGCGCATTGGCCATGACTTTCTGTACGTAAATGCGGGTTTCGGTAAACGGGATGCTTTCAATGTAGATGGCAGCTTCCATAGGCTCATCGGCCAGCCATTGTTTAGCGCGATTGGGCCCAGCATTATAGCCTGCCGTCGCCATAACTACCTGGTCTGCCATCAAGTCTAAGGCATAGCGCATATAGTGTGTGCCAAATTCAATATTGGTGTGCAAGTCATGTAGTTTGCTGTGCTTATAGTCAGTTAAGCCTATGCGTTGCGCCACCCATTTAGCCGTCGCCGGCATCAACTGCATCAACCCACTAGCGCCGACACCGGATTTGGCGAAATGCATGAAATGACTTTCCTGCCTAGCCAGCCCGTACACCCAAGCCTCATCCAAGTCCGCATCTTGCGCATAAGTTTGAAATAAATCACGGTAAGGGGTGGGGTAACGCAAATTAAAATTATGCGTGAATTTAGTGTTATCTGCGGTATTGATGGCCATGTCGTACCATTTTTGCCGCATGGCGTATTCAGCCGCCACCAATAATTGCTTGTCGTCGAAATCACGGATCGCACTCAGCCATTCCACTTTACTTTCCCAGCGCATGTCCAAGCGCTGAAATTCTTGTGCCCGCTTTATAGCAGGCTGACTGGCCAGTAACAGGACTTCTTGCTCGCTCACCTGATAATCCAGTGCGGGGCTGGCCATGACGCTGTCCAACTCTTCGGCCGCCAACCAAGCATAGTAATGGCGCTCATTCGCCAGTTTGCGAAAAATGCTATTGGCCAGGGCAATTTGCTCGGCTGACTTTGCTGCCATCTCTTTGAGTGCGCGGGCTTTCCAATAGCGCCATACGCCATCTTCGGACTGTTTAGCAGGCATCGAAGCAATGCTGTTTAACACGGCAGGCCAGTCTGCCGCGCGCAAGGCCGCTCGGGTCTTCCATGCCAATTGCTCAGCGCTTAAGACCGCGCCCTCAGACTGCGCATAATAATGCAAGGCATGTGTATCATGCTGGCGTGCCGCACGGTAGGCAATGCGACCCCAGCCCACGGCGCTAAGATCAGCATCCAATAAAGTGTGCATCTTATGGTAGTGGGTGATGGCATCGTCTAATTTAGTCTGCGCCAAACGATCGATGGCATACACATAGACCTCTGCGCCAAAACGCGTTTTTAAGGATGCGCTTCCTTTATCCAGCACCAGTTGCGGCATCGACTCCGCCTTATCTAACCATTTAAGATCAGCGCGGTCTATGCTAGCCAGTCGGGCAATGACGCTTTTGGCCACCGCTACATTCCCATCCAGCAATGCCAGCCTAAATCTCGCCCAAATATCCTCTGTGCTTAAAGCGCCGTTTTTCTGCATCGCATCGAATAAAGGCGTGCAACTGCCGGGTAAATCCGCACTGCTTAGCCACAAAGCCTTGGCTTGCAAGGTCACGTCCTGATCTTTTAATTGCTGATGCCCCAATAGCGCATAACACTGTATGGCCTTGTCTTCGCCATTAAAAAAAGTCAGTTCGTCAAAAAATGCTGGCCAATTTTCTTGTTTAGCCAATTTTTTTAGCCATTCGCCACGCAAGCGATCATTAAATGGCATGGCCCGGTATTGCGCTAAAAAATTCTGCACCTCTTCATCACGCGCTTGATCTAATTTAAGCAACATCAACCAATAATCGGCATACGGCGCCAACAGATATTGCTGATCTTTAAGCTGGTTAACATCCTCGGCAAGCGCTGCGCTATTTTTGGCGACGTAAGCCTGCCTAGCATGCTTAAACAAAGCCTGGTCGGATAAAGCCCATGCTGGCCCAGCTAAGGTGATAGCGACCAGCGCTAAACTAAGGCGGATAAAATTCATGGCTCGCCCTTTTGCAGATGACTGACTCGATCTCAATTAATAAATCGCCGCCAATGGCACTTGTGGTTCTTGGCGCCAATAAGCACCGGGAGCTTCCGTTTGCTTATCAAAACTAAGGTATTCCCAAGCACTGGCATCCGCCAGCAAGGCCCGCACCAGTTTATTGTTCAAGGCATGGCCTGACTTGTAGGCGGTAAAAGCCCCTAATATGGGATGGCCTAGCATATACAGATCGCCTATTGCATCCAAGGCTTTATGTTTGACGAATTCATCGTCGTAACGCAAGCCATCCTCATTGAGTACGCGGTACTCATCCAACACTATCGCATTGTCCAAACTACCGCCACGCGCATAGCCATTGGAACGTAAAAATTCAACCTCGTGCATAAATCCAAACGTGCGGGCACGACTGATTTCTTGCACATAAGAATCGTTAGCGAAATCCATTGTTACCTGACTGGCTGAGCTCTCAAATACAGGGTGATTAAAGGCAATGGTAAAGTCCACTTTAAAGCCATAATAAGGATCAAACCGCACCCACTTATCACCCTCAATCACTTCCACGGTTTTTTTAATGCGTATAAATTTTTTACTGGCAGCTTGCTCTACTATGCCAGCTTCTCGCAACAGAAAAATAAAGGGCCCAGCACTGCCGTCCATGATCGGCATTTCAGAGGCATTCACTTCTATGTAGATATTATCAATTCCCAAGCCAGCCAAGGCTGACATGATGTGTTCAACGGTTGCCACGCGCACGCCGGCCACTTCTACCGCCGAGCACAAGCGCGTGTCATTAACAGCCATGGGCGTGGCCAAGATTTCATTGGGTTGAGGCAGATCAACCCGCTTGAAAACGATGCCAGTATTGATTGCAGCAGGGCGCAAGGTAAGAGTAACCTTTTCGCCATTGTGCAAACCCACACCGGTGGTGCTAATCGCTGTTTTTAATGTCCGTTGCTGTAACATCATGCATCAATAATAAACGCCTCTAAACGCCATCTTTATCCCTAACGCAACCGATAGTAGCATAGTTAAAACCTGCACTCAGCGGCCATGAACAGGGATGGACTGGCAATAATCAGACCCACTGCGGCAACTTTAGTCGGCTTGTTTGCGTAAAAAAGCCGGGATATCGTATTCTTCTACCCCGGACTTTTGCATCGCCTCTACCTGCGCACGACGGCTGTTAGAACCAAACACCTGTGGTGCAGCGTCCACCACGGCAGTCTCGTACGCATTGCTGCCGTTGGCATAAATAGGCTGGTTGGTGGTGCCATCACGAACAATTTGCTGCGGGACCAAGACTGGTTTTTGTGGCCGTCTAGCTGCGCCAGTTAAACCTGTGGCCACCATGGTCACACGCAGTTCGTCGCCCATGGTTTCATCAAACACGTTACCAACGATGACGGTTGCATCATCGGCGGTAAAGGCTTTGATGGTGTTCATCACGTCGTAATATTCTTTCATTTTGAACGAAGCCGAACTGGTGATGTTGACCAAAACGCCACGCGCATTGGCTAAGTTAACGTCTTCCAACAAGGGACTGGCCACCGCTTGCTCAGCAGCGATGCGAGCCCGATCCGGACCGGTAGCAATGGCTGAACCCATCATGGCCATGCCCATTTCGCCCATCACCGTGCGCACGTCGACAAAGTCCACGTTGACCAAGCCTGGGCAATTGATGATTTCCGCAATACCAGACACCGCGTTATGCAACACATCATTGGCCGCGCTAAACGCATCCAAGAAAGGCACGTCTTCGCCCAACACTTCCATGAGTTTTTCGTTAGGGATGACTATCAATGAATCCACGTGCTTGGACAATTCTTCCAAGCCTTCTATGGCAACCTTGGTGCGTTTGCCTTCAAAAATAAAGGGCTTGGTCACCACGGCCACGGTCAAGATGCCCATTTCTTTGGCCACTTGTGCAATCACCGGCGCTGCCCCAGTGCCGGTACCGCCACCCATGCCGGCGGTGATAAACAACATGTCTGCCCCATCGATCAATTCAGCGATGGCGTCACGGTCTTCCAGTGCTGCTTCACGACCAATTTCTGGTTTAGCGCCTGCACCCAAGCCCTTAGTCATGGCCACACCTATTTGCAATATGGTTTTGGCTTGGCTTTTCTTCAAGGCCTGTATATCGGTATTGGCGCAAATAAACTCCACGCCACCGACATTTTTTTCTATCATGTGGGCCACGGCATTACCGCCGCAACCGCCTACGCCTATCACTTTAATGACGGCTTCTTGTGAACTTCTTTCCATAATTTCAAACATTGTGTGTCTCCTCTTTTTTTATATAAATGCAGTTGGCAGTCTTTAGTTTTTAGTCACCACTTGATGCTCGCAAGCCATGATCTATCTGCCACTAACGCCCACCTACTGCCTGCCTTTAACTACCAACTAACGACTACCGACTGCTTTTAAAAATTACCTTGAAACCAACTTTTCATTTTTTCCATAATGCGGCCAAACGAACCAGATTCCATCTGCCCGTTTAAATGCCGCTCTAACTGCTGTTTGCCCATCAGAACTAAGCCCACTCCGGTTGCGTAACGCGGATTACCCACCACTTCAGATAAACCGCCGACGTACCGAGGTAGCCCCATACGCACGGGTATGTGGAAAATCTCTTCGCCCAGTTCGACCATGCCACGCATCATGGCCGAACCACCGGTAATGACGATGCCGGAGGCGATCATTTCTTCCATACCACTGCGACGCAATTCATCAAGCACCATCTCGTACAACTCAACCACACGCGGCTCCAACACCTCGGCTAAGGTTTGTACGGATAATTGACGTGGTTCACGCCCGTCCACGCCTGGCACTTCCACCGTTTCACGCGAATCGGCCAATTGACGCAACGCGCAACCGTATTTAACTTTGATGTCTTCCGCAGATTGCGTCGGGGTGCGAAATGCCACCGCCACATCGTTGGTCATTTGATCGCCGGCAATCGGCACCACCGCGGTATGACGTATCGCACCTTGTTTAAACACCGCGATATCGGTCGTGCCGCCGCCGATATCGACCAAACACACGCCCAACTCTTTTTCATCTTCGGTCAATACCGCTAAGCTGGAAGCCAGTGGCTGTAAAATCAAATCACTGACTTCTATGCCACAACGCTTGATGCACTTCACTATATTTTGTGCGGCCGCCACCGCCCCGGTGACGATGTGCACTTTGGCCTCTAAGCGCATGCCGCTCATGCCCAGCGGTTCACGCACGTCTTCTTGACCATCAACGATGTATTCTTGTGTCAGGATATGTAATATTTGCTGATCGGCCGGCAAAGCAATGGCGCGCGCAGTCTCTATCACCCTATCCACATCCATTTGCGACACTTCCGCATCTTTAATTTTCACCATGCCGTGGGAATTTAAGCTCTTGATATGGCTGCCGGCGATGCCGGTATAGACATTGTTAATTTTGCAATCCGCCATCAGCTCGGCTTCTTCAAGCGCTCGCTGTATCGATTGCATGGTGGATTCAATATTGATCACCACGCCTTTTTTCAAACCGCGCGAGATGTGCTGACCCAGGCCTATCACTTTCACCGTGCCTTCTGGTTGCAATTCAGCGACGATGGCGACAATCTTGGATGTGCCTATGTCCAAACCCACTATTAAATTTTTATCTTCTCTGACTTTACTCATTCCTTACTCCTTCATCATTCACACACGGCTTATGTCTGCTTTTTTCTTGCCATCGCCTGACTTAGCTGGCTTGGCACTGGTTTTGCTGGCACTGTTCGGTTTCACCTCGGCCACTTTAGTCGGCACGGCTTTAGCGGCGGCCGGCCTACGCACAGCAAAGCCGTTGGGGTAACGCAAATCCGCATACATCACCGGTCTATTTAAGCTGGCTATGGTGCTACGGTAGACCCGAACAAATTTGTCCAATCTAGCAGCCGTGTCTACCCGTCCCAACTCAATCACCATGCCGTTAGCCGTGGTCACCTGCCATGCCCGCCTTGGGCTTAAGGCCAAGGCCTGCACCGTTAAATCGGCCATTTTCAAAGTTTTGTTGACTTCCATGTATTGCGAGGCCACCTCTATGACACCGTCACCCGGCCCTAAAAAAACCGGCAGCTCACTGTTGCTCGCGGCATAAAATAACTCACCGTGGGTATTCACCAAGCCTATGCTGCCCCACCTAGCCAAAGCTTGGTGTTCTTCTATCACCACTTCTAATTTGTCTGGCCAGCGACGACGTAGGCTAACATTGCGCGCCCAAGGTAATTTTTTAAAGGCATGGCGCGCCTTAATTAAATCCAAGGTAAAAAAGTTACCTTTTAAATGCTTGGCCACAATCAATTTCACCTGCTCACGATTCACATGGCTTAACTGGCCTTCCACCACCACTTCACGCAATGGAAAAATAGGCAAATGCACCACGGCAAACAAGGCTGCGTAGAGCATGGCGACCAGACTCAAAGCCAATAAGAAATTGGCCAGCCAATTTAACCAGGTAGGCTTATCCCACATCGGCCAACTCCAAGATACGCACCACCAATTGCTCAAAACTCATCCCGGCGGCCTTGGCCGCCATGGGCACCAAACTATGATCTGTCATGCCTGGGCTGGTGTTTACTTCTAAAAAATAGTGCTTACCCTCGTTGTCCATTAAAAAATCAACCCGACCCCAACCGCTGCAACCCAGCGCTTTAAATGCCACTATGGCTTCTTGCTGAATCAAGGCTTCTTGCTCGGCGGATAAACCGCAAGGGCATAAATACTCGGTGTCATTACGTAAGTATTTCGCCTCGTAATCGTAAAATTCATTTTTAGGCACGATGCGTATGATGGGCAACGCCTTTAAGCCTTGCTCGGCATTACCCAAGATGCCAACGGTGTATTCGCCGCCACCAACAAACTTCTCAGCAATCACCAAGGGATCGGCTTGGGCGGCCAACTGATATGCCGCCAGCAAGCCACCCACTTGTTTTACTTTACTAATGCCTATGCTGGACCCTTCATTGGCTGGCTTAACGAATAAAGGCAGGCCCAATTGCTTTTCTATGGCAGCAAAATCGCTGTCAGCATTAAGCAGCTCAAAGTCTGGGGTCACCACGCCCATGGCACGCCACAACAATTTGCTACGCCATTTATCCATGCCTATGGCTGAAGCCATGACGCCACTGCCGGTATAAGGAATGTGCAGCATTTCCAGCGCCCCTTGTATGCAGCCATCCTCACCAAAGCGACCGTGCAAATTGATGAACACGCGATCAAAGCGCTCCAAATCGTGCAAAGGCTGATCGCGCGGATCAAAACCCTGCGCGTCTATGCCTTGTGCTTGCAGAGCGGCCAACACCGCTGCGCCACTTTTAAGCGACACTTCGCGTTCGCCCGATAGACCGCCCAGCAATACCGCCACCTTGCCGAATTTACTCATGCGCAACTCCTAGGCCGGTCCAGCCTGCTGTCTTTAAAAAACCTTTATTCATAATCACCTATCACCTTCACTTCCTGCTGCAAGGCTATGCCAAACTTCTCCAATACCGTGTCATGCATGTGCTTGATTAACAGCTCGATATCCAATGCACTGGCACCGCCAATATTCACAATAAAATTAGCGTGCTTTTCTGAAACTTGAGCACCGCCTATCAAATAACCCTTTAAACCAGCCGCTTCGATTAAACGCGCCGCATAATCACCCTCAGGATTTCTGAAGGTGGACCCTGCGCTGGGTAAATTAAGCGGTTGCGAGGCCAAGCGCGTGGCCAATAAATCCTTAATTTTTTGCGCAGCCAGGTGTGCATCGCCGGCTTTTAAATTGAGCCACGCCCCTACAAACCATTCGCCTGGCACGGGCATATTGATGTGCCGATAACTCGCGACAAATGCGCTGGCAGGACGCTTATTGAGCTCACCCAGCCGATTAATGGTGACAACACTGTCCACCGCATCCCAGGTTTCACTGCCATAACAACCGGCATTCATGGCCAAGGCGCCACCCAAGGTGCCGGGTATGCCGGCAAAAAACTCCGCGCCTTGGCGGCCTTGTTTGGCACAGAATTTAGCCAACTTGCCACAGGTCACGCCGGATTCCGCATAAACCAAGTCGCCGACTAAGCGCATGTCAGTGAGCACGTTATGCATGGCTACCACGGTGCCGCGTAAGCCCCCATCACGCACCAATAAATTGGAACCCAAGCCGACAAAATAAATAGGCTGTTGATCGCTTACTTGCTGCAAAAATCCACGCAAGTCGTCTAAACCAAGCGGGGTATACAGTTGATCGGCATTACCGCCTACGCGCCAACTGGTGTGGCGAGACATAGGCTCATTGCGTAGCAACTGACCCGCCCAATTCGATGATGTCGTCGGAGGCATCAATTGACTTGCCCTCCCATGGCTAAGGCGCGAGTCTTAGCCGCCACTTGCCCTATGGAGCCCGCGCCCATGACGATGACCACGTCGTCGGCCTGCGCCATGCTTAAAATAGCCGCAGGCAAAGCTGCTGTCGTTTCCACAAAAAGCGGATCAACTTTGCCCGCTAAACGCACGGAACGTATCAAGGTACGCGTGTCGGCCGCCACAATAGGCGCTTCACCGGCGGCATACACTTCCGTCAACAACACCACGTCGGCACTGGATAAAACCCGCACAAAATCTTCAAAGCAATCCCGAGTACGCGTGTAGCGGTGCGGTTGAAAAGCCAGCAGCAAACGCCGCTTAGGAAAAGCCGCACGCGCCGCCGCAATGACCGCCTGCATTTCGACCGGGTGATGGCCGTAATCATCGATTAAAGTAAAGCTGCCGGCCTTGCTCGCACTCGCAGCCGACACAGCAATCTCACCATAGCGCTCAAAACGGCGGCCCACCCCTTTAAACTCCTTCAAGGCTTTGATAATGGCCTGATCCGGCACATTCAATTCGCTGGCAATAGCAATCGCTGCCAAGGCATTAAGCACGTAATGTTTGCCTGGCAAGTTGAGGGTGACGTCCATTTCTGTGGTCACGCCATTAATGCGTTGTACGGTGAAGTGCATTTTTCCGGCATCCGCACGCACATTGATGGCCCTTACTTTGGCTTCTTCGCTAAAACCATAGGTCATCACCGGTTTGGTCACCCTAGGCAAAATCTGCCGTATATTGGCATCGTCTATGCACACCACGGCCATGCCCCAGAACGGCAGTTGTTGCAGGAATTCCACAAAAGCACTCTTGAGCTTATCAAAGCTGTGCTCATAGGTTTCCATGTGGTCTTGGTCTATATTGGTCACCACCGCCATCACCGGGGTGAGGTGCAAGAACGAGGCATCCGACTCGTCCGCCTCGGCCACGATGTATTCACCGGTGCCCAATTTAGCATTGGCATTGGCCGCCTCTAACTTACCGCCTATGACGTAGGTGGGGTCCATGCCGGCTTCGGCCAAAATACTGGCAATCAAACTGGTGGTGGTGGTCTTGCCGTGCGTACCGGCTACCGCTATGCCTTGTCTAAAGCGCATCAATTCAGCCAGCATCAGCGCGCGTGGCACCACTGGGATGTGCTTCATTCTGGCGGCTTTTACTTCTGGATTGGCTTCATTCACCGCGCTCGATACCACCACCACGTCGGCATCGCCTAAGTTTTCCGCGGCGTGGCCTTGATAAACGATAGCACCAAAATCCGTCAAACGTTTGGTGGTGGCATTGACCGCCAAATCGGAACCGCTGACGGTAAAGTCCAAGTTGATTAAAACTTCGGCGATACCGCTCATGCCTGAGCCAGCAATACCGACAAAATGGATGTTTTTGACTTTATGTTTCATGATGCCAGCTCCATGCAAATAGTCGCCACTTTAGTCGTCGCTTCGGGCATGCCTAAACTCCTGGCTTTGCTGGCCATGTTTAAACACTGCGTGCGCGTCAGGCCTTGCAAAACAGAGGCAACGTTCTCGACAGTAAATTCAGTTTGTGGCACGAGTAGCGCCGCACCGCTATCCGATAAATAATGGGCATTGCCGGTTTGATGGTCATCCACTGCATGCGGAAACGGCACCAAGATACTGGCCACCCCGGCCGCGGATAACTCCGCCACGGTTAGCGCACCCGCACGGCAAATCAGCACGTCCGCCCAAGCGTACATGGCCGCCATGTCATCGATAAAGGCCTTGGCCTGTGCTTCTACAGCCAACCCTTGGTAACGCTGGGTTAAATCGGCCAGGTGTTTTTCACCGGCCTGATGCACCACCAACGGCCTGGTCTTTTCGTCCAATCGGGCTAAGGCTGGTGGCAAAATTTCATTTAAGGCCTGGGCGCCCAAACTGCCGCCAACCACCAACAAGCGTAATGGGCCAGTGCGGCCCTGCAACCGCGTGGCCGGGACGTCTATTTGGCAAATGTCTGCTCGCACCGGGTTGCCGACCAATAAGGCTTTACTGCCAAAAGCCGCCGGGAAAGCCGCCAGCACTTTATTCGCTAGCGGTGCCAATACTTTGTTGGTCAAACCGGCCACGGAATTTTGCTCATGAATGAGTAAAGGCTTGCCGAATAGCTTGGCCATTAAGCCACCAGGAAATGCGGCAAACCCGCCCATACCCAACACCACATCAGGCTTATGCTGACGCAGGGCCTGCGCACTTTGACTGCAGGCTTTAAGCAATTTAAAGGGCAATAACAACCAGCCTAGATAGCCTTTGCCACGCACGCCACGCATGCTGATCATGGCTTTCTGATAAGGTTTATTGGCAATCAAACGGTTTTCCATACCGCCCTCGGTGCACAACCAGACTATCTCCCAGCCTTGCGCTTGCATGGCATCGGCCACCGCCATGGCCGGGTACACATGGCCACCGGTGCCGCCTGCCATGATCATTAAGGTTTTACTCATACCGGCAAACCCTTCTGCAAGCGCCTGTTTTCAAAATCGATGCGCAATACGATGGCCATGGCCACGCAATTGACCAAAATGCCACTGCCACCAAACGACATAAGCGGCAAGGTTAAGCCCTTGGTTGGCAACAAGCCGGTGTTGACGCCCATGTTGATGATGCCTTGCACGCCCATCCACACACCTAAACCTTGCGCCAACAAGGCGGCAAAATAGCGTTCATTGGCGATGGCTTCTTTGGCTATGCCGAATGAACGTATCACTATCCATGAGAATAAGACGATCACGGTGAGTACGCCGATAAAGCCCAGCTCTTCGGCGATCACGGCCAATAAAAAGTCGGTATGCGCTTCAGGCAAATACAGCAATTTTTCCACGCTGGCGCCTAAGCCCACGCCCAACCACTCGCCACGACCAAAGGCAATCAGGGCATGCGACAGTTGGTAGCCCTTGCCATAGGGGTCGGCCCACGGATCCATAAAACCGATGACACGCTGCATGCGGTAAGGCGAGCTCAAAATCAACCCTACGATGGCCACCGGCAGCATGGTCAGCAAGCCGGCAAAAATTTTGCCGTTGATGCCGCCTAGCCATAGGATAGAAATAGAGATGGCGGCGATCACGGTGAACGCACCAAAATCCGGTTCGCGTAGCAAGAGAAAGCCAACCAAGACCATCACCCCGACCATGGGCATAAAACCGCGCCTAAAACTGTCCATCACCGCCGCTTTACGCACGGTGTAATCGGCCACGTATATCGCGGCAAACAACTTCATGAACTCCGACGGTTGTGGATTCACCACAAACATTTTCAACCAACGGCGGCTGCCGCCGGCTTTTAAACCTATGCCAGGAATCAGCACCAGCACCAACAAAGCCAAACCTATCAGAAACAAATACGGCGCCATTTTTTGCCACCAGGCAATCGGCACATTAAAGGCGATAAAAGCCGAGACGACGCCCACCAACATAAAGGCCGCTTGGTGCACCAAGTAATAACTGCTGTTATAACCCACCCCTTTATCCGCCTCAGCAATGGCAATGGAAGCCGAATAAACCATCACCAAGCTGATGCCCAGCAAGCACAATACCGCCCAAAGAAAACCTTGGTCATAGCTGGGCGCGTTGATGCGCTCGCGATCTAATATGGTGGTAATCATGCGGACTCCTTCAAATCAGTCTGCATAGCCATGACGGCCGCCACAAACACTTCGGCCCGGTGCACATAGTTTTTAAACATATCAAAGCTGGCACAAGCGGGGGACAACAGCACCGCGTCGCCGCTTTGTGCTAATTTTTTAGCGATGCTGACCGCCTCGGGCAAATCCGCTGCCTGGTATAAAGCCACCCCAGTCGGCAACAACGCCGCCTCTATGATGGCCGCGTCTCGACCTAGCAAGACCACCGCACGGGCGTTAGCCGCCACGGCCGTAGCCAAGGGCGAAAAGTCTTGGCCCTTGCCATCCCCGCCGGCAATCAACACCGATTTTTGCGGCAAGCCCTGTTTAAACATGCCAGCAATGGCCGCACACGTAGCGCCTACGTTGGTGCCTTTGGAGTCGTCGTAATAATCCACCTCGTCTATATTGGCCACCCATTCGACGCGGTGCGGCAAGCCTTTGAAGTTGTACAGGGTTTGAATAATGGGCGCGTAGTCTATGCCTATGGCCCGACACAAAGCCACGGCGGCCAGCGCATTGGCAGCATTGTGCAAGCCTACGATTTTCAAATCTTGTAAATTAATCAGCTGTTTTTCACCCTCGCATAACCAGCTTTCTCCGGCTATTTGCCGCAAATTAAAATCCGCTTGATCGGACAGACCAAAGCTTAATTGTGGCAATTTTGGCCTGGCCAACAACATGCTCCAGGCGTCGTCTAAATTAAGCACTTGCAAACGGGCATGGTAAAAAATATGGGCTTTAGCAATGGCGTAATCTTGCAAACTGTCATACCTGTCCATGTGGTCTTCAGACAAATTGAGCATGGTGGCGGCATCCACCTGCAAACTGTGCGTGGTTTCCAACTGAAAGCTGGACAATTCCAAGACATACACATCCGGTGTAGCCATGGCCAAGCTGTCCAATACCGGCAAACCAATATTGCCAGCGACGATGGTTTTTAAGCCCGCCGCCTGGCAAATCGCACCGACCAAGCTGGTCACGGTGGTTTTGCCGTTGGCGCCAGTAATGGCAATGACCTTGGCGTCAGCCGATCTGTATAGCGCAAACAATTCCACGTCACCCACCACCCGCAGGCCATTTTGCATGGCGACTTGTATTTCCGGCTCAGACAAGGCCACCCCTGGACTGATGACGGCCAAATCCATAGGCTTAAACAGTTCAGCGCTAAACGGCCCAGTATGCACATGCACTTCCGGCAATTCGCTATGCAATGTAGCCATACCAGGTGGCGTTGCACGGGTGTCGGCCACAGACAAATCAGCTCCTTGCGTCTTCAACCAACGCAAGGCGGATAAGCCGGTTTCACCCAGGCCCAGCACCAATACTTTTTTGTCTTTTAAGCTAAGCATGCGTTTATCTCAATTTCAGACTGGCCAAACCAATTAACACCAGCATCATGCTGATAATCCAAAAACGCACCACCACTTGCGTTTCTTTCCAACCTTTTTCTTCGTAGTGATGGTGCAATGGCGCCATTAAAAAGATGCGCTTACCCACGCCTGTGGTGCGTTTGGTGTACTTGAAATACAGTACTTGTGCGGCCACGGAAAATGTTTCCACTACAAACACGCCACCCATAATGAATAAGATAATTTCTTGACGGACGATGACCGCCACTATGCCTAGTGCCGCGCCTAAGGCCAGCGCCCCGACGTCGCCCATGAATACTTCCGCTGGGTAGGCGTTAAACCACAAGAAACCCAAACCGGCGCCGGCCATGGCCGCACAAAACACCATCAATTCACTGGCACCGGCCACGTGTGGCACGCCTAAATAACTGGAGAAATGCAAATGGCCAGCGACGTAAGCAAATATGCCCAGTGCACTCGCCACCATCACGGTAGGCAAAATGGCCAGGCCATCTAAACCATCGGTTAAATTCACCGCATTGCTGCTGCCCACCACCACCAAATAGGTCAAGACTATGAAGCCTACGGCACCCAAGGGTAAAACCAGGTGTTTAAAAAAGGGCACGATCAAGGTCGTTTCCACGCTACTTAGGTGCGTGCAGTAGAGAAATACTGCCACCGCCAAACCTATCAAGCTTTGCCAAAAAAACTTGGCCTTGGCCGATAAGCCTTTCGGATTTTTATGCACCACTTTACGGTAATCGTCCACCCAACCCACCGCGCCAAAACCTACGGTAGTGAACAACACCACCCAAACAAAACGGTTGCTCAAATCCGCCCAGAGCAAAGTCGATACGGCGATGGACACCAAGATCAAGGCACCGCCCATGGTGGGCGTGCCGGTTTTAATCAAATGGGTTTGCGGGCCATCGTCGCGCACCGCTTGACCGACTTTGTATTCGGTTAATTTACGAATCACGCCGGGGCCGGCGATAAAAGAAATGGCCAAGGCCGTTAAGGTGGCCAACACGGCACGTAAAGTGATGTAATTAAATACATTGAAGCCACGTATGTCATGGGCCAACCAACGGGTCAGTTCTAATAACATGATTGATTCTCCTGCAAGCTAGTTTGATTGTTTTTTTCGTCCAACAAATCGACCACACGCTCCATCTTCATGAAGCGCGATCCTTTTACTAATACCGTCACGGTCGATGTTAGCTGCGGCTTAATCGCCTCGGCCAATGCGGCAGCATCGTTAAAATGGCGAGCGCCTGCCCCAAAGCCTTGCACCATTGCAAGGCTCAATTCACCTAGGCAATACAATTGCTTTAAGCCTTGCGCCTTGGCGTACACGCCTATCTCGCCATGCAAGCGCGCAGCATCGGCACCCAACTCACCCATGTCACCCAGTACCAATATTTTTTCGCCAGCCAGATTGGCCAGCACGTCTATGGCGGCCTTCATTGAATCTGGATTGGCGTTATAGCTATCGTCAATTAAGCGCGCTTGATGGACGGCGATCTTGTTTTGCAAGCGGCCTTTAAAGGCAGAAAAACCGGCCAGGCCAGTCGCGATGTCGGCATTGGGCACACCCAAAGCATAAGCAGCGGCGCTGGCGGCCAACGCATTGCGGACGTTATGCTCACCCATAAGCTGTAATACAAAATTCACGTCACCGGAGGGTGTGCGCAAATGCACGGCATAGCCGCGGTCTTTTTCTTGGTAACTGGCCTGCACGTCGGCGGGATGATCCATGCCAAAACTGACGATTTTTTTACCCGCATTGAGTGGGCGCCAATAAGCGGCGTAATCGTCGTCGGCATTGATTAGCGCTACACCGTTTGCAGCTAGCCCAGCGAAGATCTCACCCTTGGCTAGCGCAATGTTGTCGCGCGAGCCCAATTCGCCCAGATGGGCGGTACCGGCGTTATTGATTAAGGCCAAAGTTGGCTTTGCCAAATCGGTTAAATAGGCTATTTCACCTATATGGTTCATGCCCATTTCCAGCACGGCGTACTGGTGCGTGTCACGCAGTTTAAGCAAGGTCAGCGGCAGGCCTATGTGGTTATTTAAATTACCCAGGGTGGCATGTATGGCCGTCATGCCGCCGGCTTTAACGGCCAGAATGGCGCTAATCATTTCTTTTACTGTGGTTTTACCATTGCTGCCGGTAATGGCTAATACCGGTATGCTAAATTTTGCCCGCCAGTGAGCAGCCAATTGGCCTAAGGCTAAATAACTGTCCTTAACCAGGATGGCCGGCGACAAGTTAGCTGTATTTTTTTCCAATACCACCGCTGCCGCACCTTGCTCCAAGGCTTGCTTGGCATAAGCATGGCCATCAAAATGCTCACCTTTTAAGGCGACAAATAATTGTCCGGGACAAATAGCACGGCTATCGGTGCCCACGCAATCAAATCGGCCATCCGCTCCCATTAAGCTACCGTGCATGGCTAGGCTGGCTGTGCTTAACTGCATCATGCCGGCACCCCCTGCATTATCCCAGTTTGGTATTGCTGTAAGGCTTGCTTGGCCAGCAAGACGTCATCAAACGGCTGCTTAATGCCGGCTATTTCTTGATAGCTTTCATGCCCCTTGCCAGCTAACAACACAACATCGCCAGGCTGAGCCAATTTAATCGCCAGCTTTATCGCCAAAGCCCTATCCGGCTCCACTTGATACGTGCCAGGCATGCCATGCACAACCTCAGCAATAATGGCCTCCGGCGACTCACCTCTAGGGTTATCCGAGGTGACAATGACCTGATCGGCCAACTGTGCCGCCACCGACCCCATGATCGGCCGTTTGCCCGCATCGCGCTCGCCACCGCAACCAAAAACACAAATCAATTGACCCGGCGCTTGTTCGCGCAAAGTCGTCAATACTTTCTCTAAGGCATCTGGGGTGTGCGCGTAATCCACCACCACCAAGGGCAATGCTCCACCACCGCATTGCTGCATGCGGCCTGGCACGGACTTGAGTTGCGCCAGCGCCGGCACAGCCTGGTCTAAACTCACGCCCATGGCCAACAAACTGGTCAATACCGCCAACACGTTATAGGCGTTAAATCGACCCAATACGGGTGCGACCACTAATGCGCTGGCCTGCTGATAAGTGATTTGCATGCTTAAGCCGGCTTCATGCAACTGCAAGTGGCTAGCCCGCACATCCAGCGCCGCCTCATCAGAAAAGCCATAAGCCAAACTGGCTTGACCTCTATCTTTGAGTGGGGCTAACAAGCTTAAGCCAAATGCATCATCGGCATTGATTACTGCATGTTTAAGCTCTGGCCACATAAATAGCTTCTGCTTAGCCTGCGCATAGGCTTGCATGCTGCCGTGGTAATCCAAGTGGTCGCGGCTTAGATTGGTCAGCACCGCCACATCAAACGCCACGCCATTAACACGACCCTGATCCAAGCCGTGCGAAGATACCTCCATGACCACGGCTTGAGCCTCTAAAGCTAGGTATTTAGCCAACATGGCCTGCAATAAAATGGCGTCCGGCGTGGTATTAGTGGCCGTACTGGTGGCGTTTAAAAAGCCGTTACCCACGGTACCCAGCACGGCGGTTTTCTGCCCCAAGCAGTCCAAACACTGGGCTAACCAATGACTGACCGAAGTCTTGCCATTGGTGCCGGTCACACCCACAACCGTCATTTGGCGGCTAGGCTGGCGATAAAATTCCGCGGCGATTTCGCCTACCTGTTGCTTGAGATTGGTAACGGATTGATTGTTTACTTGCCAATCGGCTTGCCAAGTAAAATCCGCATCGTCCCAAAGCACCGCACTGGCGCCAGCGGCAATGGCCAGCGCTATGTAATCACGGCCGTCCGATTGCACGCCGGGGTAGGCTAAAAACAAGTAGCCAGACTTAACCCTGCGACTGTCCGCCGTGATGCCGGTGAAGGTTTGTTCTAGGATTTTGAGTGCGCTCATAAGCCCTCCTTCACGTCGTCCACATTGCCTTCCAGCACCACATTATTGTTAGGGGCATCCGGTGGCACCGCATACAAACGTAAAGCCTCAGCCATCACCGCGCTAAATACTGGCGCGGCCACGACCCCGCCATAATAAGCGTCATTACTGGGCTCATCTATCATGACTGCAATCAAAAACTTGGGATTAGAGGCTGGCGCAAAACCCACAAAGGAGGCCACGTATTCATTGATGTAGCCATGATCACCCAGCTTCTTTGAGGTACCGGTTTTACCGGCCACACGGTAACCCAACACCTGTGCTTTCAAGGCTGTGCCACCGGGTTGCACCACCATTTCCAACATGTCTTTGACCTGATTGGCCGTGCCAGCCGAAAACACCTGCTGACCCACCGGCGCTTCTTTTACTTTCAATAAGGAAATGGGGCGCAGTTCGCCTTCATTAGCAAAAACCGTGTACAAACGCGCCATCTGCAACAAGGTGACGCTAATCCCATTACCAAAAGACATGGTGGCCACTTCTATCGGACGCCAATTCTTAAACGGCCGCAATCTTCCGGAGGCTTCGCCAGGGAAGCCCACCCCTTCGATATGCCCCAAACCAAGCTGGTTATAAACATTCCACATGAATTGCTTATCCAAGGTTAAGGCGATTTTGGCCGCCCCGACGTTAGACGATTTTTGTATCATCTCAGCCACGCTTAAGATGCCTTGCGGATGGGTGTCGTGTATGGTGGCTGGGCCAATTTTCATAGTACCTGGCGCCGTTTGTATCTTTGTGTCCGCCTTGTATAAGCCTGATTCCAGTGCCGCTGCCGCCGTTACTGGCTTTAATGTCGAGCCCGGCTCGTAATTGTCAATAATGGCACGGTTGCGGGTTTTACCTTTGATGTTGACTGGATTATTTGGGTTGTAGGTAGGCACATTGGCCATGGCCAACACTTCCCCAGATTTAGCATCCAGCACAATAATCGCCCCCGCCAAGGCCTTATGCTCTTCAACTGCCTTTTGCAACTCCCGGTGCGCCAAGTATTGGATTCTAAGGTCTAACGCCAACGCCACATCACGACCATCTTGCGGTACCACCACGGCTTGTAGGTCATCCACAATACGCCCCGACCTATCCCTAAGGACACGACGGCTGCCGTCTTTGCCGGACAGCGCGGTATTCATCGCCAACTCATAGCCCTCCAAGCCTTTATCGCCGGCCCCTTTATCACCTAAGCCGGTAAACCCAACCATGTGCGCCGTCACTTCGCCCGCTGGGTAATAACGCTTGTATTCACGACGTAAATCGATGCCCGGTATGCCCAAACTCATCACCTTAGCGGCATCCTCAGGCGACATGCGGCGCTTCAAATAAACAAACTCACGCTCGGTTTTGGCTAACTGAGCTTTTATCACATCCTCCTGCATGCCTAACAGATTGGCCAATTGCTTGGTTTTCGCTGCATCGATCACCACGTCCGGCGGACTGGCCCAGACCGTGTCAACCGGCATGCTTTTAGCCAACAACTGACCGTTTCTATCGGTGATTTTGCCACGTTGCGACGTTAAAACCAGATTACGGCTATAGCGTGCATCGCCCTTATTTTTATAAAATTCATCGTGTATGCCTTGCAAGTAAATGCTACGGCCCAGCAAAGTCACAAAACCCAATAAAACCAAGGCCAATAAAATACGCCTACGCCCAGCCGGTAACTTGACGATAACAGGCGTACGCGCCGAAGTTCTAATGGGCATGCGTATCGCCATTATTGCGCCGCCTTGTCATGCGCTAAAGGCTGCAAACTAGGCAACTCGGCCATAGGCACCACTTGTATACGCTTGGCATCCGGCACTTGCATTTGCAGTTGCTCTGCGGCTATCTGCTCAACACGAGCATGCATGGCCCAAGTGCTTTGCTCTAACTGCAATTGGCCGTACTCTTGCTCTAGAAGCTTGGCCACTTGACGACTCTGCTCAAGCTCAATATACAGCGTGCGCTCTTTGTGCTGGGATTTCACCAAGGCCAAGGACGACACGATTAAAGCGAAAAACAATATAAAATTAAGCCGCGTCATAGCACCGCCGTTCTTTCTGCCACGCGCATCACGGCACTGCGTGAACGCGGGTTCATTTTAATTTCATGGGCACTAGGCTTGATGCTTTTCCCTACCGCCCGCAATTTAGCTTGCGGCAAATCGGCCGCCCGTACCGGAAAATTGGCCGGCAAATCATCGCGATTGGCTTGGTTGCGAATAAATTGCTTAACCATACGGTCTTCTAGCGAGTGAAAACTAATCACCGC
>SXVG01000044.1 GCA_005791685.1 Methylotenera sp.
ATCGCTCTACCAGCTGAGCTATTCCCGCGTCGTTAAGACAGGCGCCATTATAGCGATTTTAAGCATAGCGTCAAGACTAAACGCAAGGCTAGTGCTTATTTATTTGCCTTTTAATTTAGGCCAAGCGGCTTTTAGATAATAAGCCATTGATAGCAATGTCAAAATAGCGGCCAAGACGATGAGCACGTGGCCCCAGTCTTTGGTGGAGAAAACGCCGAACGGTCCTAAATCCAAGTCATCCCAATACAGTAAAAATAAGATGGCGGCCATTTGTGCAAAGGTTTTCACTTTGCCGATTAGCGCCACGCCCACGCTGCTGCGCTGGCCTTCACCGGCCATCCACTCGCGCAAGGCGCTGATGGCAATTTCACGGCCTATGATGATCAAAGACACAATGGCGCCGACCCGGCCAAACTCGACCAAGACAATTAAGGCGGCCGCCACCATCAGTTTGTCGGCTACCGGATCTAAAAAAGCACCAAAGGCCGAAGTTTGATTAAGCCGTCTGGCTAAATAGCCATCCAACCAATCGGTAATGGCGGCAATAGCGAACACGCTGGTGGCAAATACGTTCACCCAATGCGATGGCATGGCACTTAATTTGTGTAAGTTTTCTGGCCAATAAAACGCGCCAACAAAGACCGGAATGAGCAAGATGCGCAACCAAGTCAACATGGTAGGCATATTGGGCTTCATTTACCGCCTCGCTCTATTCAATGTGCCGTTCATCAATGCCATTCTCCGTAAATTTTTTCGGCCAAACTCGGGCTTATGCCTTCCACTTGCGCCAATTCGTCCATACTAGCATTTTTTATCGCATCCAAACCACCAAAGCGCGTCAATAAGGCTTTGCGGCGTTTAGCCCCTATGCCTTCTATGTCTTCCAAGCTGGAATGCATGCGCGCTTTTGCCCGCTTAGCCCTGTGGCCGGTGATGGCAAAGCGGTGCGCTTCGTCGCGAATTTGTTGCAGCAAATGCAAGCCCTTGTTGTCTTTTTCCAAGTTGAGCATTTCACCGGTGTCCGAGAATATCATGGTCTCCAAACCGGGCTTTCGCGCTTCCCCCTTGGCAATGCCGACCAGCAAAATGTCGGACAAACCCACCTCGGCCATCACCTCCACCGCCACCGATAACTGGCCTTTACCGCCATCGATGAAAATAAGATCGGGTCGCAGCCCCTCCCCGGCCGCCACTTTTTTATAGCGGCGCGTCAGCACGTCACGCATCGCGGCATAATCGTCGCCAGGGGTAATGCCAGTGACGTTATAACGGCGGTATTCGCTGTTTTGCATGTCACCCCTATCAAACACCACGCAACTGCCTATGGTGGCTTCGCCCATGGTGTGACTGATGTCAAAACATTCTATGCGCTGGGTCGTATCGGGCAGGTTTAAGGCCTCGTGCAGGGCCAGCAATTTAGCCGTTTGGTTGGCGGCACTGGCGGCACGTTGATTCAAGGCTAATTCGGCGTTGGTTTGTGCCATTTTTAACCAAACGCGCTTGTCGCCTATGGCGTTGCTGTTGATTTTCACCTTACGTCCAGCTTGTTCGCTTAACACCTGCTCTAGCAAACTGCCGTCCACCTTGATGCCGAGCACGATTAAGGGTGGGGTATTTTGTGCCACGTAATGCTGGGCTAGAAATGCCAGCATCGTGGTTTCCAAGCTCTCGCCATCGGTGTTTTTCGGCATATAACTGCGGTCACCCAAATGCCGACCACCACGCACCATAACCAAATTAATGCAGTGCTGCCCTTGCAGTTCGGCGCAGGCAATGACATCGGCATCGGCCACGTTGAAATCACTGACAAACTGCTTGGCTTGCACCTGACGCAAGGCTTGCATGCGGTCACGAATCAGTGCGGCTTGCTCATAAGCAAACTGGCTAGCGGCCAAGTTCATCTGCTCGGCCAAGCTATCAATCACTTCATTGGTTTTGCCCTGTAAGAACAAGGCCGCCTGCTCTACGTCATTGCGGTAGTCGGCATCGCTAATCAAACCCACGCAAGGTGCCGTGCAGCGCTCAATTTGGTGTTGCAAACAAGGCCGACTGCGGTTACTAAACACGCTGTTTTCACAAGTGCGCAATTTAAAGACTTTTTGCAGCAACTGTATGCTCTCACGCACCGCCAGCGTATTCGGGAAAGGCCCGAAATACTGCGCTCCCTTGCGTTGGCTGCCTCGATGAAAAGCCAAGCGTGGCTGCGGATCATTGCTTAAGGTGATGTAGGGGTAGGTTTTATCGTCGCGAAACAACACGTTGTAGCGCGGCATCAAACTTTTGATTAAATTGTTTTCCAGCAACAAGGCTTCCGCCTCATTGTGGGTCACGGTGGTGGTGATATTGGCGATGTGGCTGACCATCATGCGCGTGCGTGGGCTGGCCAGATTCTTATTAAAATAAGAGGACACGCGCTTTTTTAGGTCTTTGGCTTTGCCTACGTAAATCACCTCGTCGCTGGCGTTGAGCATGCGGTATACGCCAGGCAAATTCGGTAAGTTTTTTAAAATAGGTTTAGCGTCAAACATAGGCAAGGCTTAAAGCAGCGGCTTGGCTTTGGCTTCAGCCAGACGGATTAGGCGGGCGGCTTCGGCTTTTTTCGTGTCATCAATCTCGCGCATCACGCCTTTTAAATCAACCGCCTTATGGCTGACACGGAAACGCCCAGTCAGCGCCGTATCCGGCTTTAAGTCGCCGTGGGCATACAAAGCCCACATCTCTTTGGCGTATTCGCTGGCGAGCAAGTCTGGGGCAAACCGCCCAAAATAATCTTTTAAATTGTTCACGTCCCGTTCTAGCATCTCGCGCGCGTTGTTGTTGGCGGCGGCATCAACCGCTTGCGGCAAATCGATGATGACCGGCCCATGCTCACTCATTAAAATATTAAATTCAGACAAATCGCCGTGCACGATGCCGGCACAAAGCATGCGCACCACTTCTTGAATCAAGCCCTGATGATGCAAACGCGCTTGTTCGGCGGTCAAGCTGATGTCATTTAACCTGGGCGCAGCATGGCCATTGGCGTCCACCACCAACTCCATGAGCAACACCCCCTCATAAAAGTTATACGGCACCGGCACACTGACCCCGGCATCAGCCAACTGGTATAAGGCATCCACCTCGGCACTCTGCCAGGCAGCTTCTTGTGACTCACGACCAAATTTCGAGCCCTTGGCCATGGCCCGACTTTGCCTGCTGTTTTTAACCCGGCGGCCTTCGGTGTAATCGACGCTTTGCCTAAAGCTGCGCTTATTGGCTTCTTTGTATACTTTGGCGCAGCGCACCTCCTCACCACAACGCACCACATAAACGGTGGCCTCCTTCCCGCTCATCAACTGGCGTAGGACTTCGTCTATCAAGCCGTCTTCTAAAAGGGAGGCTAAGCGCGCGGGTGTTTTCATGGCTGCATTCTACCACCGACCCTAAGCGGCCTAAGCAAACGGAACTCAACCATCCGCTAGCAAGCTACCGGCTATGGCCCAATCTTCATAGCTCACTTCTTCAAAGGTAATGTAGGTATAAGACGCCGGTTTATGCGCCACCCGTTCCAGCGTTTCGGTGAACTCCTTGGCAATCTGCGCTTTTTGTTCGCGCGTCACCTTACCGGCTAATTTAATGTTGACGTAGGGCATGGTCTATCTCCTTAATTAATCACAAAAGTTTGCGGGGGCTGGGCATAAGCAATATAAAGCGGATGCTGCGGGCTGCCGTCTTTATTTAATTGTAAACACTTCACCTTGTGCTGCAAACCGGTGGCTTTGAGTAAGGTCAGCACATGCTGCGCCCTAGTGGCGGCTAAGGCATGCTTACCCCAACCGCAGACCGTCATGTCAGCCAGTTGCACGGCACGCACGATGCAGTCATCGGCTTCCAAACTGTCGCCCAATAAATCCGCCACGGTATTTAACTGGGTGGAATCGGTTAAGCGAAAGGGAAACAAATTGACGATAATCATGCTGCCATAGCCCATGGCGATGGCCCGCCGTTGGCACCGTTCTATGGTGGGGTCATTGGCCACCTCATCGGCGGTGCTGGGGTTGAGCATTAAAAAACTGATGGCCGGCAGGCTTAGATCCCAATCGCGACGCAACCAATAGCGATATTGCTCACAATCGGAAAAATTGGCGACCGATTGCTGAATTAAGGTCTGATGCTGCTTAATGATCATGGCCGTGTTTGGCTAATCCGCTAACAGTAGCCCCTTTGCTACTTAAAGTGCGGGCAATGTCGCGCAATAAATTAAAGGTGAACAACAATAACAGCAACGAAATAAATAAAGACAATATCGGGTCTATCGGCGTCCAGCCCGTAAAGTAGATCACCAAGCCAGCCAAGACCGCGGCGATGGATCCCAGCAAGTCCCCCAACACATGTAAAAAAGCCGCCCTGTTATTTAAGCTGGCGCCGTGGTGCAAACTTTGGTGATGCAATTGCTTGGCCACGATCAAATTAACCATTAGCCCTAAGCTGGCGATGATGGTTAAACCCAAGCCCTCAACTGGATGCGGCGTTTTAAAGCGAGCTATGGCCTCGTAAATCACGTAGACGATGACCGCCAACATGGTCAGCGCGTTGATGATGGCCACCAACAACTCCACGTAGCTCACGCCTGAAGCATGCCGTGCGACATTCGGCTTTTTAGCTAAAATTGCCGCCAACCAGGCCAAGCCTAATGCTGCCACGTCAGAAAACATATGGCCGGCATCGCTTAATAAGGCTAAGGATCCGGTGTACCAGCTACCCACGGCCTCAACCATGGCAAACAGAAAAATCAGGGTAAATGGAATGAAATAATGATGGTGATCATGCTGCGGGTGATCGTGTGCTGCAGATTGGGCGGAATGGGTCATAAATGAAATGCTAACCGAAATTTATTTTATTGCGCGTTTTTATCAGGAAAAATTTAATGCAAGAATGGCTTGAAGTTATAATGCCAGCTCGTTATGGAAACCTTCTATGCTTAGTTACCGCCATGCTTTTCATGCAGGCAACCACGCTGACGTACTCAAACACTATGTGCTGAGTCTGGTGCTGGCTTACATGCGGCAAAAAGACAAACCGTATTGCTATATCGACACCCACGCAGGCGCCGGTTTGTATCAACTCAATGCGGGCTTTGCTCGTCAAAATGCCGAATTCGAACAAGGCATAGCCAAACTCATGGCAGCCCCACACTTAACTAAAGCCTTGGCCGATTTTGTCGCTTTGATAAAAAGCTTTAACCACGGTGAGCTGGCATTTTATCCAGGCTCACCCATGCTGGCGCACGACTTTTTGCGCGCGGACGACAAAATGCGTTTATTTGAATTGCACCCCAGCGACCACGCCTTGCTCATGGCCAATTTTAAAGGCCAGGCCAAGCAAGTGCAGATTGCCCAGCAAGATGGCTTTGCTGGCATTAAAGCCTGCTTGCCGCCGCCATCGCGTCGCGCCGTGGTCTTGATAGACCCACCCTACGAAGACAAACAAGACTACCAACGCGTAGTGAATACGCTAAAGGACAGTCTCAAACGCTTTGCCAGTGGCAGCTACCTGATTTGGTATCCGCTATTGCAACGACCCGAACCGGCCCAGATGCTGGCTGAATTGATGGCCTTAAAGCCAGCCAGTTGGCTGCATGTCAGCCTGTCCATACACGCGCCTAAATCCGACGGTTTTGGCATGCACGGCAGTGGCTTATTCATCATCAATCCGCCTTGGACTTTACCTCAGACCTTAAACGACAGCATGCCGGCATTAAGCCAATTGTTGGCGCTGGACCAGAGCGCGCATTACACCCTTGAACACGAAATTGCTTAATGCCTGTTTGCTGATACAATTGAGCACCCTTTAAACTAAGCAAATCAACGAGCGCCTTTTATGCAAACCAAAAAACCCGTATCCGCTACTGAATATAAACAAAAAAGCATGATGACCAACATCCTGTTCGGCAGTCGCTGGTTGCAATTGCCACTGTATTTAGGCTTGATCGTTGCGCAAGCGGTCTACGTGTTTTTCTTTGGCGTGGAATTGGTGCACTTGGTGAGCACCGCCAGCACCCTGGAAGAAGCGCACATCATGTTGATCGTGTTGGGTTTAATCGACGTGGTGATGATCTCAAACTTGCTGATCATGGTGATCGTGGGCGGCTATGAAACCTTTGTTTCACGCTTAAATCTTGAAGGCCACCCGGACGAACCGGATTGGTTATCGCACGTGAATGCCAATCTATTAAAAGTGAAATTAGCCACCGCCATCATCGGCATTTCATCGATACACTTGCTAAAAACCTTTATCAATGCCGAAAACCTAACGGATAAAGTCCTGCTTTGGCAAACCATCATACACATGACTTTTGTCTTGTCAGCGGTGTCCATCGCTTACATAGACAAACTCATGAGCCACTCAGATTCACAGCATTAAGCAAGTTAATAAGCCATCTTGATTGGCGTGGTCGGCGTTGCCACTAGCTCCACGCTGAATGCTTGTGTCGCCACGGTTTTGTTGTTCTCGGTTTCCACACTGACGCGCCAGTCCCCTGCCTGCAAGCCTTGCTTGTAGGTGTAGCCCCTAAAGCCATTTTCACGCCCGCCAGCCAAACTGTAGCCTATGCGTGACTGGGTTTGCCAACCATGCTTTTCATCGTAATGCTGCCACCTATGGTAGAGCCGGGTGTTTAAGCCGCCGGGTGCAAACACCGAAGAAAAGAAATAGACACGCTGACCTGGGGTGGTTTTTAAATCGTTACTGGTTTTGCGCCAAAACACCCACCAGCCGGAAGGCTGCTGACTTAACTGGTACTGCCCACCTATTTTGCTTAAATCGTAGGCCACAGCTAAATCCCGTTTAACCAAGGGCACCGGTGGTATCACGTCAAAACGGTAAGCCAGCATTAACAGCAAGGCCACCACCCACACCGGCTTGATGCTGCCTTTGTGTTGCGCTGTCTTTTTATAGAGACCGTAAGCCAAACCCGCGCCCAACAGGGTGCTTAAATAGAACCAGGCGGCGTGTATGCTGCCGAGCAAAAACGGCAAGGCAAAATTTAACAGCAACATGGCACAAAAACCAAACAAGGCCCAGCTGATGGTGAATTGCCGGTATTTATTTTCCATGTACTCGTTGCCCACCAACAAGCCCCCTAACAACAAAGCCATGAACCATGCCCAGCCATGGCTGGCACTTTTGAAATACAGGATAAATAAGGGGCTTAATATGCTGCCAAATAAAAACTGCAGCATGAAATAAGGCAGATTGTGCCAGTGGGATGCAAGAAAGCGCTGATGCCATTTCACCAACCATAGCGGCCATGTATTAGGTGGCACAAAGCGAGGTTGGCCTAGGCTATACAGCAAGCCGGCGGCAGCAGCCAAATAGGCCGCCAGTATGATCAAATCAAAGCCGGCCACATGCCTGCCTATGGTCAGCGCATCCCAGGCAAAGCCACCAAAAAAGAACAGCACGGGGAAGAAATCGGCCAAGGTGGCCAGGTGCCGATAAGCGCGCGATTGTTTAAATTTAAGCAAACTCATGGGGCAAAACTTACAGCAAATTGGCCAAGACAAAACCAATGACAATGCCGGTAATGAGGGCTATGGTCACGCCTCGGTAACTTAACACGTCTTTGGAATAGCCGCGCTTGATGGCGACGTACGAAACCAAATAGCCCACCGCATTGAGCAACCAGATGATGGACAAGCTTAAGACTTTAACCAGCAAGGGGCCAATGATAGGCACCATGGCTATCAGTGCTAATAACCAAGCCAATACATGTGAGGCGGCCGCCACCAACAACACGCCACTGGTCACGGCTTTAGCATGCCAGCCAAAACGCCAGGCGGCATAAACGACCAAGGCCAACAACACAGTCAGTGGCAACATCCACTTCCACGCACCGCGTTTTGGGGTTTCGGCTAAGGTCGCCTCTTTAAATACATGGGCGTCAGGATTGTCACTGGAGGGGGGAGGCTTAACGGCAACCATGGTGCACTCTAAGATTAAGGAATAGAGCGAAATATAGCCCTATGCGTTGCCTTTTACAAGCAAAGCTACGCATAGAGCTAGGGTTTTATAAAGCGTACTTTTAAGTTTAGTGGGCGACTTCGGCGATCGGGATGATTTTTTTAGCCTTGGCCAAACTTTCGGAATAATCCGGCATTTGGTCAAAACTCAAGTATTTATAAATTTCCGCGGTATTTTTTAATTTATTGCCCACCGTTTCCAAGTATTCCGCGTGACTGGGGATACGGCCTAGTTTGGCACAAACCGCGGCCAATTCCGCCGAACCCAAATACACGCGCGCATCCATGCCCATGCGGTTGTCAAAGTTACGCGTGCTGGTGGAGAACACCGTGGCTTTATTCGCCACCCGTGCTTGGTTGCCCATGCACAAAGAACAGCCCGGTATCTCGGTGCGTGCACCGGCCACGCCAAATACCGAATAAACGCCTTCATCGCGCAATTGCGCTTCGTCCATACGGGTCGGTGGGGCTATCCATAAGCGGCTAGGAATGTTGTTTGAGCCTTCCAGCACCTTGGCCGCCGCCCGGTAATGACCGATATTGGTCATGCAACTGCCTATGAACACTTCGTCTATCTTATCGCCGACCACGGCCGACAAAGGCTTGATGTCGTCTGGGTCATTCGGGCAAGCCACTAGCGGTTCGGTGATGGTGTTTAGGTCTATCTCTATGATGTGCGCATACTCGGCATCGGCATCCGGTTCCAGCAATTCCGGCTTGGCCAGCCAGGCTTGCATGCTGGCGATGCGACGTTGCAAGGAGCGTGCGTCTTGGTAACCGTTGTCTATCATGTTTTGCATGAGCACGATGTTGGAATTTAAAAACTCGATCACCGGCTCTTTGTTCAACCTAACGGTACAGCCATTGGCCGAGCGTTCGGCGGAGGCGTCAGCAAACTCAAAAGCTTGCTCCACTTTTAAATCCGGCAAGCCTTCGATTTCTAAAATACGGCCATTAAACACGTTCTTTTTACCTTGTTTGCCCACCGTCAGATCACCGGCTTTAATCGCCGCATAAGGGATGGCATTGACCAAATCACGCAAGGTGATGCCAGGCTGCATACTGCCTTTAAAGCGCACCAACACCGATTCC
>SXVG01000007.1 GCA_005791685.1 Methylotenera sp.
GCCGTGCATTTGCGCTTCTATGCGGATGCGCGGTTTACGGCGCACGTACAAGGCGCCTATGCCTTTAGGGCCGTAGGTTTTGTGCGCGCTAAAGCTCATTAAATCGACCGGCAACTGCTCTAAATTAATGGCCACTTTGCCGGTGGCTTGCGCCGCGTCGACGTGAAAGATGATGCCATTTTCACGGCATAAGTTGCCTATCGCCGTGATGTCTTGAATGACGCCAATTTCATTATTCACCAGCATCACCGACACCAATACGGTGTCCGGGCGTATCGCCGCTTTTAATTTGGCTATGTTGAGCAAGCCATTCGGTTCCGGGTCCAAATAGGTGGCGCTAAAGCCTTGACGCTCCAATTCGCGCATGGGGTCTATGACCGCTTTGTGCTCGGTGCTTAAGGTAATCAGGTGTTTGCCTTTTTCGCTGTAAAAATTGGCCGCGCCCTTAATGGCTAAGTTGTTTGATTCGGTGGCGCCAGAAGTCCAGACGATTTCACGGGGGTCGGCGCCGACCAATTTGGCCACTTCTTCTCTGGCGTTTTCCACTGCTTTTTCTGCGGTCCAACCGTACGGATGGCTGCGCGAAGCCGGGTTGCCAAAATGCTCGGTGAGGTAGGGTATCATTTTGGCGGCGACGCGTGGATCAACCGGCGTGGTGGCCGAATAATCCAAATAGATGGGATGCAAACCATCTGCGGAGCCGTTGACTACGGGCATTTCTATTGATGCTGACATGCGTGTATTTATCCTTAACTAATGTTCATGGCAGATTAAGCGGCCATGGCGCTTAACTGTTTTAATCGTAAAATTTCTTGCTGCAAATGCTGTAAAAAATCCGCCACTTGCTGCGCGTTGTTCTGTGTACCTAAGCTTACCCGTATGGCGCCGCGCGCCAAATCCTCAGGCACGCCCATGGCCAATAACACGGCGCTGGGTTCGGTGCTGTCGCTGGAGCAGGCTGAGCCACTGGCCACCGCATAGCCTTTACGGTCCAAGGCCATAACCAAGGTTTCGCCTTCTATGCCATCGACAGCAAAAAAACTGGTGTTGCTCAAACGCGCGGCCTGCCTGCCAAAAATGCTGACATTCATGGCGGTTAGGCTAGCTTCCAATTGCGTTCTAAGGGCTAAGGTGTGGCCTTGATAATGACTTAAATTTTGGCTGGCTAATTCGCAAGCCATGCCAAAGCCAACGATGGCAGCGACGTTTTCCGTACTACTGCGTAAACCGCGCTCTTGTCCGCCGCCGTGCAACAGGGGTTGGAGGTCCACGCGCTTGTCTAAAATCAAGGCCGCCGCGCCTTGTGGGCCGTGCAGTTTGTGGCTGGAGACGGTCATGGCGTGCACGTTTAAGTCATTAAAATTGAGTGCTATTTTACCCAAGGCCTGCACCGCGTCGGTGTGCATTAAGCTACCTTGCGCGCGCGCCATTTCGGCCAGTGTCGCCACGTCTTGCAGCACGCCGGTTTCGTTGTTGGCCAACATCACCGACACCAGGCTGGTCGCTTGATTAAGCTGTGTTTTGAGCTGCGCCGTAGCAACAATGCCTTGATCGTCTACCGGGATGCTAAGAGCCCGATAGCCGTGCGCTTGCATGGCCATGCCTGAGCGGCTCACGCATGGGTGTTCCACCGCGCTGTATAAAATTTGCCCCATGGGCTTATGCGCCGCCAGACCTTTGATGGCTAAGTTATTGGCCTCGGTGCCGCTGGCGGTAAACACCACTTGCGCGGCTTGCGCGCCACAGGCACGAGCCACTTGTTCGCGCGCTTGCGCCACCGCTTCACGGGCGGTACGGCCAAATTGATGGCGGCTACTGGGGTTGCCACTTTGCGTGCGCATCCACGGTAGCATGGCGTCTAAAACGCGGCTGTCTATCTGCGTGGTGGCATTGTGATCAAAGTAAACGTGGTTCATGGCTTATGCGCTAGCGCTACCTAGGCTGAAGGTTTTATCTTGGTTTAAGCGCGGCATCATGGTCACCACTTGCTTGTTTTTTTGCGCGGCCACCATGTCGGCCAAACTGACCCCGGCCAAGTAATCCAAAATTTTATGGTTAAGGCTGGCCCATAAATCGTGCGTCATGCAACGGCCTTCATCGCGGCAGTTTTCATGACCGCCGCATTGGGTGGCGTCTATTAATTCGTCCACCGCATTGATGATGTCGGCCACCGAAATGTCGGCATAATTCTTAGCCAATTTATAGCCACCACCGGGTCCGCGCACACTGCTGACCAAGCCTTGCCTACGCAAGCGACTAAACAGTTGCTCTAAGTAGGACAGAGAAATGCTTTGTCGCTCGCTAATGCCGGCCAAGGTGACCGGCTTGATCTCGCTAGGCAAGTGGCTGGCGGCGCTGTCATGCGCAAGCGCTTCGTGCAATGCTAAATCGAGCATGGCAGTAACGGCAAAACGACCTTTGGTAGTGAGTTTCATGACTTTAATAGCCCTCTGTAATTGACCGGTATTTTATAATACCCGATAACTTTAGTCAACTATTAATGCTGGGCTATTTTGTGCGTACGCGTGCGGCTAAACAACCGCCACACGCGGGCTGTGCCTATTTTTTAGGCGTGGATTTTTTGCGGCTGGGTTTGACGTCAAACGCCATGGCCAGCTTGCTGTCCGCCTGCGCATCAAGGGCTAAGTGTTGCAATTGCAAGGCCATTTTCGCTAGCTCAAGGTCTTGCTTGGCGCTCTTTTCTAGCAAGGCTTGCAGGGCTAAAGACATGGCTTCGTGGTTGAATTTATCGCCATCGTCAATGACCGCGTAGGCGGTAAACGTGCTGCTTTTGGCCTCGGTTTTTTTGTCGGCAGGCGCGTCTTCTAATATGCGTGCCGGAATGCCTATGGCCGTGGCATTGGCCGGCACGTCTTTGACCACCACCGCGTTAGAGCCTATCTTAGCGCCTGCGCCCAAGGTGATGGGGCCTAAAATTTTAGCGCCGGCACCTATCACCACGCCGTTTTCTAGGGTGGGATGACGTTTGCCTTTGTTCCAAGAAGTGCCGCCTAGGGTCACGCCGTGGTAGAGCGTGCAATCGTCGCCGATGACGGCGGTTTCGCC
>SXVG01000045.1 GCA_005791685.1 Methylotenera sp.
CGAGGAATCCACTTGCGATAACAAGGTGGTGGGAATTTGAATAAAAGGCACACCGCGTAAAAAAGTCGCGGCCGCGTAGCCGGTTAAATCGCCGATGACCCCACCGCCCAGCGCAATTAAAGTGGTGCTGCGCTCGCAACGGTTTTGCAATAGGGCATCGTAGATGGTGCCCAGTGTCTCGCTGTTTTTATAGGCCTCGCCATCAGGCAAAATAATGGGGATGACGCGTACCCCAGCCGCTTGCAAGGTATCGGTTAATTGTGCCAAAGACAATGGCGCGACCGTGGTATTGGTGACAATCGCCACGTGTTTGCGTTTAAGGTATGGCAAGATGAGGCTGGCATCGCTAATCAGGCCGCGGCCTATGTGTATCGGGTAACTGCGCTTAGCCAGCGCGACATTCAATGTTTGCATGGGTAGATCGCTTATGTTTTATGCAGTGGCGCTTGTTTAATTAATTGTTCAATTTGCTGGCAAATATCCAATGCCGATTGCACACCGGTATCCACAATGTAATCGGCCAGCTCGGTATAGATAGGATGCCGCTCTTGGTGCAACTGTTCTATTTTATTTTTGATGTTGCCACCTTGCAACAGCGGCCGTGTTTTATCGTTACGGGTGCGGTGCCAAAGGTCATTCACGTTAGCGCGTAAATAAATAATGGTGCCGTGTTCTTTTAATAGCGCACGATTCTCAGGGGCCAAAACCGCGCCGCCACCGGTGGCCAACACGATGTTGTTTAATTCGCACAAACTTTGTATGGCGGCTGTTTCGCGCTTACGAAAGCCCGCTTCGCCCTCTAATTCAAAGATCAGTGGAATTTTAACGCCGGTTTTGCGCTCGACTTCGTGATCGGAATCGTAAAAATCCATGCCCAACTGCTTGGCAATCAAGCGGCCTATGGTGGTTTTACCGGCCCCCATTAAGCCAACAAAGAAAATGTTTTTCAAATCCGTCACCTAAGTCTATCGCACTAGAAAATGCCTAAGGCCATACCAATCGGCATTTTATGACAATCTGCGCACGCTGTCAGATTTTCTAGCGCATCGTTCACGAGTCAGCTTAAAAGCTGACCTACAAGATTTTGATCTTCTCTGTGCCTTCACGAATTTCAAGCCGAGTTTTCTGAGGCTTAGAAATGACGGGAATGCCCTTGCGGCATCTGTGGTGAGATTTTTTAAAAAACTAGCGCAAGCTCAAACTGTCATCCATGATTTTAGGGGTGACAAAGATAAGCAGTTCGGTTCTGTCGTTTTGTGTGGATTTGCGTTGAAACAAGCGGCCCATCACTGGCAAGTCGCCAAAGAACGGCACCTTAGATACGTCATTGCGTTGCGTTTGTTCGTATATGCCACCCAATACAGCCGTTTCACCATTGCCCACCAACACTTGGGTGCTGATGTTTTGGGTTTTTATCGATGGTACGCCGGCGTACACTTCGCCCACGCTGTCTTTGGTGACATCGAGTTCCATGATGATTTTATTGTCTGGGGTAATTTGTGGGGTGACCTCTAAACTTAATACAGCCGACTTGAATGAAATGGTGGCGGCGCCACTGCTACTGGCTTCGGCATAGGGAATTTCCGTGCCCGAGGCAATTTTCGCCTTGTGTTGATTAGCGGTGGTTACGCGCGGGCTGGATACGACTTTGCCGCGGCCATCCGACTCCATGGCAGTCAACTCCAAGTTCAACAAGAGGCCGGCTGGCAACCTAAACAAACTGAAGGCAAAGCTGCCACTCGCGCCGGTTACGCCTAGATTGGATTGCAGGCCATCGGTGGCGCCGGATGTGGCGGTCACACCGGTTGTTGTGCTAACCCCTATGCCGCCAGTTTGGCCTACATTGCCACCTATGGAATAACGGTTGTTACCGCTGGCGTCGGTTTTATTTACGCCAAATCGTGCGCCTAAAGCTTTGCTGTAACGGTCATCGGCGATGACTAAGCGCGACTCGATCATGACCTGCTTTACCGGCACATCGGTTTTATCTATGATGGCTTGCACTTGTTCCAGCGATTTCGCCGTATCTTGCACAAACACATTGTTGGTGCGAATGTCCGGCACGGCCGAGGTGATGTCCACACCGATTAATGTGGGGCTTTTTTCTTTAAAAAAGTTGAATTTCAAACAGAAATTCCTTTTGTCTGCGACTTGATTGTTGTTATTTTGACAAACTCTAACAACAAGCACAGGCAGTGTAAAGGCATTTTAAAACGACCGGCAGTTACGGTATCAATAGTATCAATTCACTTAGAAAGTGCGTCTAATTTTTCGCTTTTCAAAAACCGCACTGCGCTGAAGATTTTGAAATAGCAGGGTGCCTCTGTGTTGAAATGCCCTTTATAATGGCAGAACATTTTTCACAAAAGACTTAAGCGTAAACATGACTCCTACTAAATGGTGGCACTATGTTATTTTGGCGGCAATGGTAGCCGGTTTATCGGTCACTGCCCTGATTGCCATCGCGGCCGCCCTCATTTACCCGGCCTTACCCGCACTTGATGCACTCACCGATTACCAACCTAAATTACCCTTACGCGTTTATTCGGAAGAAGGCGCGCTGATTGCCGAGTTTGGTGAAGAGCGGCGGGCTTACGTGAAGATAGAAAATGTACCAAAAAATATGAAAGACGCGGTCTTGGCTATCGAAGACAGGCGCTTTTATCAACACGGTGGCATCGATGCAAAAGGCATACTGCGTGCCATTAAAAACAACGTAACCGGTCGTGGGCACGAAGGCGCCAGCACCATTACCATGCAAGTCGCGAAAAACTTCTTTACCTCGCCTAACGGCCGCCGCAACATTGTTACCAAAGTTAATGAAGCCCTATTGGCCGTAAAAATTGAACACAATTTAACTAAAGATCAAATTTTAGAGTTGTACATTAATCAAATTTATTTGGGTCAACGCGCTTACGGTTTTGCCGCGGCTTCGCAGATGTATTACGGCAAGCCACTTAATAAATTAACTTTAGCCGAAGCGGCCCTTTTGGCTGGGTTGCCTAAAGCCCCGTCCAATTACAACCCGTTTATCAATCCCAAACGGGCCATAACCCGTCAGCATGAAGTCTTACGCGACATGCAACGCTTTGGCTTTATTAGCGAAAAAGTCTACCAAGCGGCATTAAAACAACCTTTGCGCTTTAAAGCGTCCAAGCAATCACGGGATGTGTCGGCAGAGTACGTGGCAGAGATCGTGCGCGAACAACTGTATGCACAATACCAAGATGAGATTTATTCTAGCGGCATCAAGGTTTACACCACCATACACCGGGCCAGCCAAGAAGCAGCCAATGCCGCCGTGCGTGAAGGGGTATTGGACTACGATTTACGCCACGGCTACCGTGGCCCAGAAAAAATGTTGGATTTAGCTGCGCTATTGGCCGAAGATGAAAACGCCTTGGCCTCTGCCTTAGATGACCTCGATACGGTGAACGGTTTTATTCCAGCCGTGATCACCGCTGTCTCTGCGAAAGGCGTGCAGCTGCATAGCAAAAACGGTGAAGCGATTACTGTCAGTGGCAGCGGCCTGGCCTTCGTGGAGAACATGCTGCACGACAAAGACCCCGCCAAACGCTTGCTCAAACCCGGTGCGGTGGTGCGCATCATTAAGCAAGGCGAGGGCTGGCGCATCGTACAATTGCCCCAAGTGGAAGCAGCCTTAGTAGCCTTGGATCCAGAAAATGGCGCGATACGCGCTTTGGTCGGCGGCTTTGATTTTAACCAAAATAAATACAATCACGTCACCCAAGCCAGCCGTCAACCCGGTTCCAGCTTTAAACCCTTCATTTATTCAGCAGCGCTGGAAAAAGGCTACACGCCTGCCACGGTCATGGAAGACGCCCCTTTAAACTTCGCCGCCAACGAAACCGGCAATAAAGCTTGGTCACCGCAAAATTACGAAAACACGTTTGAAGGGGCCATGAGCTTAAGAAAAGCCTTGGCGCATTCGGTAAACACGGTAGCCATCAGGCTGTTGCACGACATTGGTCCGGGCTACGCGCAAAACTACATCACCCGCTTTGGCTTTTCGGCAGACGATCACCCGCCTTACCTGACCATGGCCTTGGGTGCCGGCTCTACCACCCCCATGCAAATGGCTGGCGCTTACGCGGTGTTTGCCAACGGTGGCTACCGAGTAAAACCCAACTTAATCACTAAAATTGTCGACCATAACGGCAAGGTACTGCTCAGCAACAAATTTGTTCAAGCCGGCAACGGTGCGCCACGCGTGATTGATGCACGTAATGCCTTTATCATGAATTCCATGTTGCAAAGCGTGATAGAAAACGGCACAGCCATGCGCGCATTAAACTTAGGCCGTAGCGATCTTGCCGGCAAAACCGGTACCACCAACGAACACATCGATGCCTGGTTTGCTGGTTACAGCCCTAGGCAAGTGGCGGTCGCTTGGATAGGCTTTGACAAACCCAGGCCCATGGGGCCGGGTGAAACCGGCGCTGGCGCGGCCTTGCCCATGTGGATAAAGTACATGGCTACCGCTTTACGCGGCGTGCCGGAAGAAGCCATGTGGATGCCCGATGGCGTTGACGCGGTGAGCGTGCATTCTGACAATGCCGACACGGTTGAGTATTTCTACCACGAAAATCTGCCTAACGCACCGGTGGCCAATCCGCCTGCCGCTCCTGAGCCGAACGCGCAGAATCAAGCCCAGCAAGTCCTGCAACCCGCTGCCCATTAACGCAATGCAACCCAGCCATGGCCAAAGAAAATTTACAACAATTGCGGCAACTCATTGCCCAACAAGCGGCCAGAATGATGGCCGAAGAGGGCATTTCCGATTTTGCCTACGCGAAGAAAAAAGCCGGCCGCCAATTTAATGCCATAGACAACCTAGCGCTGCCTTCCAATGCAGAAATAGAAGACGAGCTGAAGCTCTACAACCAGCTTTTTTTAAGTGAGGCGCAACCGGAAAACTTGCTGGTGTTGCGAAAAAATGCGCTGTTCACCATGCAGTTATTGGAAAGATTCAAGCCGCATTTAACCGGCGCGGTGTTGGATGGCACTGCCGGATTAGGTTCAGAAACACACATTCATTTGTTCGCCGATAGCCTAAAAGACGTGGAAATGTTTTTGCTCAACCAAGGCATCCCCTTCGAAACCAATGAAAAGTCTTACCGTGTTAGCAATGAAGGCAAGCGCGATAAAAAAGCCGGCCCCAGAAAAAAAGTGCCGGTTTTTTCACTGGAAACCGAGGCAGGGGTAATCAAGCTCAGCGTGTTTGACGTGGATGAAATTCGGGTGGCGACTAAACGTGCGGCTGACGGCAGCAACGCCGAACGGGCCACAATAAGCGAAGTGAGGGCTTTGGTTTAAAGCTTTAGCCGTTTAGTTCGCGCGTAACCAGCGCGCCGCATCCAGCGCATAGTAGGTCAAAATACCGTCGGCGCCGGCCCGTTTAAATGCCAACAGGCTTTCCATGACGCAGGCCTGCTCATCCAACCAACCGTTTTGTGCCGCTGCTTTAAGCATGGCGTATTCGCCACTAACTTGGTAGGCAAAGGTGGGCACGCCAAATTCGTTTTTTACCCGGCGCACGATATCCAAATAGGGCAGGCCAGGCTTAACCATGACCATGTCTGCACCCTCTGAAATGTCCAGCGCCACCTCTTGCATGGCTTCGTCGCTGTTGGCGGGATCCATTTGATAGGTGTATTTATTGCCAGCGCCCAAGTTAGCTGCCGAGCCAACCGCATCGCGGAATGGCCCATAAAAAGCGGAAGCGTATTTAGCCGAATAAGCCAAGATTTTAGTGTGGGTATACCCGCTGCTTTCCAGTGCCTCACGGATTTGCCCGACCCGGCCGTCCATCATGTCGCTAGGCGCAACGATGTCGGCGCCAGCGCTGGCATGAGACAGTGCCTGCTTAACCAGCACTTCTATGGTTTCGTCGTTTAACACGTAGCCATCTTTATCAATTAAGCCGTCTTGGCCATGCGTGGTAAACGGGTCCAAGGCCACATCGGTGATCACGCCCAACTCTGGGTAAGCGGCTTTGAGCGCGCGCACGGCACGTTGTGCTAAGCCTTCTGGGTTAAATGCTTCCGCTGCATCCAAGCTTTTAAAGGCGCTGTCCACCACCGGGAATAATGCCATGGCCGGTATACCTAACTGTACGCATTCTGCCGCGGTGTTAAGCAGCAAGTCGATGCTTAGGCGCTGCACGCCGGGCATGGAAGCGACCGCTTCACTACGCTTACTGCCGTCTAATACAAACACCGGGTAGATTAAATCGTCTGCAGTTAATCTGTTTTCGCGCATCATACGACGCGAAAAATCGTCTTTACGCATACGGCGTGGTCGAGAATAAGGGTAACTCATGTTCATTCCTTTTCGTATTCAGCGAAAACCGCCTTGGCCATCAAGCAAACACCCTAGCCAATTCTGCCCCTGGGTCGTCTTGACGCATAAAGGCCTCGCCCACCAAGAAGCCTTGCACTTGATTGTCTAGCATGAGCTTAACATCGGCTGGGGTAAATATGCCCGACTCCGTCACCACAAATCGGTCTTCTGGCATAACTTTTAATAAATCCAGCGTGGTTTGCAAGCTGACTTCAAAGGTGCGCAAGTTACGGTTGTTGATGCCTATCAAAGGTGTATCCAATTGCGAGGCCAACGCCAATTCATCGGCGTCGTGAACTTCCACCAATACCGCCATGCCTAGCTCATTAGCCAGCGCTTCTAATTTTTGCATTTGCGCCAATTCTAAAGCAGCCACGATCAGCAAGATGCAATCGGCCCCCATGGCTCGGGCTTCAAACACTTGGTATTCATCGATGATGAAATCTTTGCGCAACACCGGTAGCTTGCAAGCGGCACGCGCTTGCTTCAAATACGCGGCTGAACCTTGGAAATATTGCTCGTCGGTCAATACCGATAGGCAGGCGGCGCCGGCTTTTTCGTAACTTTTGGCGATTTCGGCCGGCTTGAAATCTTCGCGTATCACGCCTTTAGACGGGCTGGCTTTTTTAATTTCCGCGATGACGGCTGGCTTATTGGCCATGACTTTTTTGTGTATGCTGCCGACAAAATCGCGCGGTTCGCCTTGTGCTTCGGCTTGTTCTTGCAGCTGATCCAAGCTCACAGTCAATTTGCTCGCGGCGATTTCGGTTCTTTTAGTGGCTAAAATTTTATTTAAAATATCGGACATGGTATTTTCTGTAGGTAAATGAATGGGCTAGCTTAACGCATAGTGTTGCAGTGCGTTCAATTTTGCCAAGGCTAAGCCTTGGTCTATGACTTCGGCAGCTTTACTGATGCCGCCAGCCAAGCTGTCAGTTAGGCCAGCCACATAAATAGCGGCACCGGCATTGAGCAAGACGATGTCGCGTGCTGGCCCCAACTGGCCGTTCAACACAGCTAAAATCATGGTTTTGGATTGCTCGGCATTTTGTATTTGTATCGTGTCCAATGCGTGCAAGGACAAACCAAACTGCTTAGGATTCACCGTGTACTCGCTGATTTGGCCGTCTTTTAATTCTGCTACATGGCTATCACCAGTAAAAGAAATTTCGTCCATGCCATCGGCGCCGCATACCACCAACACGTGTTCGCTACCCAATTGTTGTAACACACGCGCCAGCTTGGCTGTCAGCGTCGGGGAAAACACGCCCATCACTTGCCGCTTAGCATTGGCTGGATTGGTCAGTGGCCCCAATAAATTAAACAAAGTGCGCACGCCCAGCTCGCGGCGCACCGGTGCGGCGTGTTTCATGGCGCTGTGGTGATTGGGGCCAAACATGAAGCCTATGCCAATTTCTTCCACCGCTTTGGCGACTTGCTCAGGCCTTAGGTTGACATTCACCCCTAAGGCTTCCAGCACATCGGCACTGCCACAGCTGGATGACACCGAACGGCCACCGTGTTTCGCCACTTGTGCGCCCGCCGCTGCCGCCACAAAGGCACTGACGGTTGACACATTAAAAGTCAAAATGCCGTCGCCACCGGTGCCACAAGTATCAATCAAATGCGGGCTACGATGGGTGTGCACTTTTGTGGATAACTCGCGCATGATGCTGGCTGCCGCCGCAATCTCATCCACCGTTTCGCCCTTAATGCGCAGCGCTACTAAAACTGCGGCCATTTGTGCCTGCGTCAACTCGCCCGACATCACTTGCCGCATTAAGGCTTGCATGTCGGCAAAACTTAAGTCTTGCCCGCTGATGAGTTGATTCAAGGTTTGTGCAAAAGCCATGGCTACGCTTTCAGAAAGTTTTGCAAGAGCGCGTGACCGTGCTCGGTCAGAATCGATTCTGGATGGAATTGCACGCCTTCCACGCGTAGGGTTTTATGGCGTACCCCCATTATTTCACCGTCTTCGGTCCAAGCTGTGATTTCTAAGCAATCCGGTAAGCTGGCTTTTTCTATCACCAATGAGTGGTAGCGCGTCGCGGTATAGGGGTTAGGCAAGCCACTGAAGACGCCAACATTGTGGTGGTAAATTAGGGAGGTTTTGCCGTGCATCAATTGCTTGGCGTGGACAATTTTTCCACCAAAGGCTTGGCCTATGCTTTGGTGGCCTAAGCATACCCCGAGCAAGGGAATTTTACCGGCAAACTCTTTGATTAAGGGCACGCTAATGCCGGCCTCATTTGGCGTGCAGGGACCAGGTGAAACCACAATGTGACTGGGCTTAAGCGCCGCCACTTTGGCTAAATCAATTTCGTCGTTACGGTAAACCTGCACGTCTTGGCCTAACTCGCCTAAATACTGCACCAAGTTGTAGGTGAAGGAATCGTAATTATCTATCATCAGTAACATAATTTTTCACCGTTTTCTTTCATGATGGCCTCTAAGATTAAGTGCCGGTAGGCCCTTAATTATCCAGCCCTGCTTGCACTAACTCGGCCGCACGCAACACCGCTTTGGCTTTGTTTTGCGTTTCTTCCCATTCGCTTTGCGGCACGGAATCGGCCACGATGCCGGCCCCTGCTTGCACGTAGAGCATGTTGTTTTTAATCACACCGGTGCGTATGGCAATCGCCACGTCCATGTCGCCGTTAAAGCCAAGGTAACCGACGGCGCCCGCGTATATGCCGCGCTTGCTCGGTTCCAACTCGTCTATGATTTCCATGGCCCGCACTTTAGGCGCGCCGCTGACTGTGCCGGCTGGAAAAGTCGCTTTAATGACGTCTATGGCATCCATGCCGTCTTTCAGTTTGCCTTCCACGTTGCTGACGATGTGCATGACGTGCGAGTAACGCTCTATCATCATGTTGTCGGTGACTTTGACGCTGCCGGTTTGTGCCACGCGACCCACGTCATTGCGGCCTAAATCCATCAATTGCACGTGCTCGGCACGCTCTTTTGGATCGGCCAATAACTCCTCGGCCAAGGCCAAATCTTGTTCGCGGTTTTTACCACG
>SXVG01000046.1 GCA_005791685.1 Methylotenera sp.
AAGCTGGCTTGCTGGAGGCTTAAAAATAACGGGGTGCGATGAGCGCAATTATTGCAAGCAGGCGTAGGGGCTGGCATCCAGCGCCGGCGTTTCGCCTAACATCAAGGCGCTGATTAAATTCGCACTGGCAGGTGCCATGGTTAAACCGTAGCGGAAATGGCCGGTATTTAAGTACAGGTTTTGTATGCTGGGATGGGCGCTGATGGTGGGTAAATTTTCTGGGGTGCCGGGCCGCAGACCGCTCCAGTGCTTGATGATGGGCATGCCTTTAAGGGCCGGCATAATGGCTTCTGCTTTGGCGCGGATTTCATCGCGCACTTCTCGCGTCACCGCCGCTTCAAAGCCGACGTCTTCTAAGGTGCTGCCGGCCAGCAAATAGCCATCCCGCCGCGGTATCATGTAAAAGCCTTCTCTATAGACGATTTGCTTAAGATTGTGCTCGGGTTTATACAATAAAATTTGGCCGCGCATGGGTTTGATATTGAGCTTGGCGCTGGTTTCTTTGAGCAATTCGAAGCTCCAAGCACCGGAGGTCACGACAAATTGATCGGCCGTTAAGCTGTCGCCATTGACCGTTTGCCAAGTGTTTAACACGTCGCTTTGTTTAAGTGCTTGCAGCTCGGTGTGCTCTAATAAAGTCACCTTATTTTGCACCAGCCACTGGCGCAATGCCTGCATGAAATACGGTGGGCGGATTTGGCAAACGCTGGGCAGCCAGAGCGCATCTTCGCCACTCAAAGATTGCACGGCAAAAGCCGAGGCCTTAACTGACTGTGCTGGCAGTTGATTTTTCTCGCACCAGGCACTGGCCGCCGCCACATCAAACTTAGGCAACAACAAAAATCCGGATTGTTCAAAATGCGCATCGATGCCAGTCTCTGCCAGCAAACGCTGACTTAATGCGTGGTAGGTTGGCGCGCTGTTTTGCGTGAGCGCATTGACCGCATCGGCATATTGCCAGGGCAATAAGGGGAAAATAATGCCGCCGCCGGCCCAAGAAGATTCGCCCGAGGTTTGGCTGGCAATCTGGTTGCGCTCGACAATGGTCACTTGGCAGCCGCGCTTGACCAAGGCCATGGCGGTCATGCAGCCTACTATCCCACCGCCTACTATGACTATTTTTTGGCTCATCCGACCCGATTATTTATTGGCAACGCGGCCTATTAACAAGGCGTTCTGTGCATTGCTTAAGCCGCTAGGCTGACCGAGCAAGACGATGACATCGCCTTCTGCCAATTCACTTTCATTGGTCGGCACCGTGCCATTGGAATTGGGCCTGCGTATGGATTTAATGTCCACCTCAAAACTTTCTAAGTGCATGTCTATTAGGCGCCGGCCTATGGCATAGGATCCTGGGGAAACAATCACCGAATGCAAACGCACTTGCTGCTTTTCTAACACTTCGTCCTCGGCATCGGACACGCCATGGAAATAGCCTTTAAATAATTGGTAGCGCGCTTCACGGAATAGCCGTATGCGTTTAACCACCCTATGCAATGGCACGCCCAATAGCATCAAGGCGTGCGAGGCCAGCATCAAACTGCCTTCGAGAATTTCTGGCACCACTTCGGTGGCCCCCGCTTCACGCAAGGCTTCCATATTGCTGTCATCCACGGTGCGCACGATGACCGGCAATTGTGGGTATTTTTCTTGTACGATGTGCAAAATTTTCATGGCTGCACGGTTATCTGCGTAACTGATGATTAAAGCCTTGGCGCGGGCACCGCCCGCCGCCTCTAATACTACCCGTCTGGCGGCATCGCCAAACATGACGTTCTCGCCGGCCGCGGCCGCTTCCAATACCCGAGTGGGGTCAATGTCCAAAGCCACAAACGGAATGTTTTCTTCTTGCAGAAAACGGCCCAGGTATTGGCCACTGCGGCCGTAGCCACAAATAATGACGTGGTTATGTAAGTGCTTACTACCATCGTCTATGTCCTGCACGATTTGACCACTGTTGCGGCTGTAACTGCGCACCAATCGACGGGTAATGCGGCCGTTGTATTGAATCATAAAAGGCGCCAGCACCATGGACAACAAGGCGGCCGCAAGCACCAGTTGCAAGCCTGGGCCACCGATTAACTGCTGCTCCACGCCTAAGGCTAAAATCACAAAACTGAACTCGCCGGCTTGGGCCAAGATTAAACCGGTACGTATGGCGACCCCAGCTTCGTATTTCATCAAGCGTATGACCAAACTCACGATGGTGGCTTTTAACAAAATAAAAGCCAATAAAATGAGTAAGACCCAGCCTAGGTGATCGGCTATTTGCCGCAGGTCTAATAGCATGCCCACGCTGATAAAAAACAGGCCTAGCAAAATATCTCGGAAAGGCGCGATATCCGCTTCCACCTGATAACGAAATTTAGTTTCGGATATCAACATGCCGGCAATAAACGCACCCAAGGCATAGGACAAGCCAGCGGATTTGGTGGCAAAAGCCAACAGCAAAGTCACCATCAACACGTTCATCACAAACAACTCGCGTGAACGTTGCCCAGCGACGATATTAAACCAAGGGTTAATCAACCATTTGCCGACGGTAAACAAGAACAACAACATGGCGGCGGCTTTTAGCAAAGCCATGCCCAGCACGTCGGTTAAATTAGCCCCGGCCACCCCCAATGCCGGAATCAGCACCAAAACCGGCACTACGGCAATGTCTTGAAATAACAAAACACCTATGCTTAAGCGACCGTGGCGTGAGTTGAGATCCAGCCGTTCGGCCAGTATTTTAGAAACGATGGCGGTAGAAGACATGGCCAAAGCTGCGCCCAAGATAAAGGCCGCGGACCAATCCAAGCCGGCTAATTTGGCCACGCCCATCACCACCGCCAAGGTAATAAGGACTTGCGCACCGCCTAAGCCCAGCACTTTTTTACGCATCGCATACAGTTGTGGCAGGCTAAATTCCAAGCCTATGCTAAACATTAAAAAGACAATGCCAAACTCAGCGAATTCTCGACTGGCCTCGGTATCGGGCAGCAAACCAAAGGTGTACGGACCCAATGCCATGCCCACCAAGAAATACGCCAACATGGCTGGCAGGCGTAGCCGACGGAATAGCGCCACCGCCAATACCGAACTAATCAGTAGCACTAAAATTAAAGGCAAGGTTTCAAACATGAAATCGTACTTAATCTGTTTTTAAGTTTTTATAGCCCTTATTGTTTCACATCTGCCCGCAAGATACGAAATAAATTGTTCAAAAGCAGGGCAATAGCAAAATTTGTGCCTAAAACAAAAATATTTAAGCCTTTTTATTGGAATTGCCCAGCTTAGGCACGTTTTAGGCTTTATAAGTCGTGTTTTCCCTTTTATACTGGGCATTCCTGCTACCGGGTTCAAGAACTGTCATGAGAAAAAATGCCCTCGTCTGAGAATAAAAATCAGCCAGCCGCCTGCTTGCAATTGGCGCGTGCCACCTTGTTGCTGGCAGCCGATGAAATCAATGCGCTGGCCAGTCGCTTGGATCAGCCATTTAGCCAGGCCGTCAGCCTTATTTTGCACTGCCGCGGCCGCGTGGTGGTGACGGGCATGGGCAAGGCCGGCCATGTCGGCGGCAAAATCGCCTCCACCCTAGCCAGCACCGGCACGCCGGCATTTTTTGTGCACCCGCATGACCTCAGTCACGGCGACCTAGGCATGGTGACCGACGGCGACATCGTGCTGGCCTTATCCAACTCCGGCGAAAGCGATGAAGTGCTGGCCATGTTGCCGCCGTTAAAACGCTTAGGGGCTAGCATCATCGCCATCACTGGCAAAGATGAATCCAGCTTAGCGCTGGCAGCCGACCTGCACTTAAGCGTGCAGGTTGCCCAAGAGGCCTGCCCGCTTGGTTTAGCGCCTACCTCCAGCACCACGGCAGCCTTAGCCTTAGGCGACGCGTTGGCTGTGTGCGTGTTAGATCAACGTGATTTTACTGCGGAAGAATTTGCCCGCTTGCACCCAGGCGGCAGCTTAGGGAGACAACGGCCTCGTCCTAAGCAGCCGCCGCCAGCGCTATTGCCTCCCGAACTCCAGGCACGCTTAAAACGCATCAAGCTGCTGATCTTGGATGTGGATGGCGTCATGACCGATGGCGGACTCACCCTAGGCGACGACGGTCAAGAATACAAAACCTTTCATGCCCAAGACGGTTTAGGCATGAAGCTACTTAAAGCCAGCGGCGTAGAATTGGCCATCATTACTGGCCGCAGCTCAGAGGTGGTTAAAAAACGTGCGGAAAGTACCGGGGTGGCGCATTTTTATCAAGGGGCGGAAGATAAATTGGCCGCCTTCCATGCCCTCATCCAAGCCAGCGGTTTAACGCCACAGCAATGCGCCTTCATGGGTGACGATGTGGTGGACCTACCGCCCATGTTGCAATGCGGCTTAGCCTTAGCCGTACCCGATGCACCGGCTTTGGTCTTGGCGCACGCGCACTACGTCACCCAGAAAAAAGGCGGCGCAGGCGCGGTGCGTGAAGTGTGCGAATTGCTTATGCAAGCACAGGCTAGCTGGGATGGGCAAATGCAGCCATTTTTAACGCAAGCCAACATGGCTAATTGATCAGGTCAGCATGGCCATCACTAACCGTTCTGCCATTCTAGCCCCGCTGATACTGCTGGCCTTATTAGCTTTGATGACCGCTTGGATTAATCACGTGGTGCAAACGCCAGCGGCAAAATTGGATGGCAGCCAGCGCCACGACCCCGACTACATCGTGCGCAATTTTGTCACCACGCAAACCGATAATCTAGGCCACTTACACTACAAACTTGCCGCCCTGGAAATGAAGCATTTTGCAGACGACGACAGCACCCATTTACAGCGGCCACGTTACACCCAATTCGGGACCAAGCAATTTTATACAGAAGTGCAAGCACAGCGTGGTTACGTATCCAGCGATGGCGAGCGTGTGCAATTGCTGGATAATGTAAAAATTACCCGCCGCCGCCTTGCCGATAAAGCTGAAATGTCCATAGCCACCCAAGACTTGATTATCTTACCCAAGCAAGATTTGCTGCACACCGCCAGCCCGGTGGTGATTCGGCAAGCGCCAAAAACGGTTATCTACGCCACCGGCATGGTGTTTGATAAAAAGAAGCACATCCTCACTTTATTACACCAAGTACGCGCGCATTATGAAAAAGCAGGTGCAACACCAGCCGCGCCATTAAAACCCAAGACTGCAAAAATGCCCGGTAATCATGCCTAGATTCGGAGACGCCATGAGTCATAAACAAGCCACTTTCATCCTGCCCTCATCGGCGGTTTTAGCCTTGCTCACTACGCTGTGCTTAGCCTGGGCCAACTACGCTGGCGCTGAAGTCGCAGACCGCGACAAACCGATAGACTTGGAAGCCGACAGCGTTAAAGTCGATGACGCCAAACAAATCAGCACCTACACCGGCAACGTCGTATTGAGCCAAGGCAGCCTAGTCATTCATGCCGACAGCTTGATTGTGCGTGAAGACAGCGGCGGCTTTCAGCACAGCACCGCCTTGGGCAACCCCACCACCTTCAAACAAAAACTGGAAGGCAAAAACGAATACATACAAGGCAGTGCGCAGCGTATTGAGTACGATGGGCGCATGGACAAAGTGCAGTTGTACCGCAAAGCCAGCGTTAAACGTGGTGAAGACACGGTGCAAGGGGATTACATCAGCTATGACGCCAACGCAGAATATGCCGAAGTGATAGGCGGCAAGAAATCCCTTGAGGGCGGGCCGAGCAGCGGCCGCGTGCGCGCCATCATTCAACCTAAAAACAAAACGCCGAGCAAGCCGGCCAGCGATGCCGCGAAAGCGCTGACGGCGCCGGCCAACGGCAAGGCGCCGGTTAAAGACTCACGATTTAGTCGCAGCCTACAAGTCAGTCCGGAGCCAAAACAATGAGCGAACTGATAGTCGAAAATTTACGTAAATCCTACCAAGCGCGTCAGGTGGTGCAAGGCATTTCTTTGTGCGTAAAAAGTGGTGAGGTGGTCGGATTGTTGGGCCCCAATGGGGCCGGGAAAACCACCAGCTTTTACATGATAGTGGGTTTGCTGGCCGCAGACGGTGGCCGCATTTTGCTCGATGGTAAAGATTTAAGCCGCCTGCCTATCCACCTACGCGCCAGAATGGGGCTGTCTTATCTGCCACAAGAGGCGTCCATCTTTCGCAAACTGTCCGTGTCTGAAAATATTTTAGCCGTATTGCAGTTGCAAGCGCTCACGCAAGCCGAAATGGAAGAAAAACTAGAGGCTTTACTGGCAGAACTGCACATCGCCCACCTTAGAGACAACCCAGCGATTAGCTTATCGGGCGGAGAACGCCGCCGCGTTGAAATTGCCCGCTGCCTAGCCACCAACCCCAGTTTCATTTTGCTGGATGAGCCCTTTGCCGGCATAGACCCGATAGCCGTGATGGACATCCAAAAAATTATTCGCCACTTAACCGACCGCAACATAGGCGTGCTCATTACCGACCATAATGTACGCGAAACCTTAGGCATTTGTGACCACGCTTACATCGTCAATCAAGGCCAAGTTTTTGCCGCCGGCATCCCCAGCGACATTGTTAAAAATCAAAGCGTACGCGACATCTATTTGGGCAAAAATTTTAGCCTATGAAACAAGGTATGCAACTCCGGTTTTCACAAAACCTTAGCCTCACCCCGCAATTGCAACAAGCCATTAGGTTATTACAGCTGTCCACCTTAGAACTCAATCAAGAAATTGATGCGCTCATGCAGACTAACCCGCTGCTAGAAAGAGGCGAGGACGAGGAGGACGAGTATGACCAGAACAACAGTGACGCCGAAGTCGCGCAGGACAGCAGTCAGCACACCGGTGAGACCAACGAGGCTTATGCGAACGAATTGAACGCCAGCGCGACGGTGGAATTTGAGCAAAATGCCCATGACTTTGCCAGTGAATTTAACGGTGATTACGACGCCTTGCCAAACGGCAGTTTATGGGACGAGGCTCATGGCCCAGCCGACGATGACAGCGATTTTAGGTCGCAAGATAGTTTATCCATCAGCCTAAGAGCACACCTGTTATCCCAACTCAAACTCCTGCCCCTCTCGGAACGTGATCAAACACTGGCATGGCTGTTGGTGGACAGCATCAATGAGGACGGTTATTTGGAAGCCTCGCTAGACAGCCTCATGGAGCAACTGCCGGCCGAATTGGAAATGGATGCGCTGGAATTGCAAACCGCGTTACACCACATTCAAAATTTGGATCCGATAGGGGTGGGTGCACGTCATTTAAGTGAATGCCTGTTATTGCAACTGGCAGCAAAACCTGACGACACCCCACACCTAAACTTAGCCAAACGCACCGCACAAAGTCATTTGCCCCTGCTGGGCGCCCGAGATTTTGGCAAATTACGTAAAGCCTTAGCCTGCGATGAAGCCACGCTTAAAAGCGTGCAACAGCTGATAGCCAGCCTTAATCCTAGACCAGGCAATGCGTTTGGCGTGGTAGGTTCCGAGCAATACATACAGCACGAAGTCATCGTCAAAAAGGTAAAAGGCATTTGGCTGGCCAGCCTCAATGAAACCGTCATCCCTAAACTTAAAATCAACCAACTTTACGCGAGCATTTTGAAGCGCAACCGAGACAGCGCCAGCTTATCCCTGCAAAATCAATTGCAAGAAGCCAAATGGATGATTAAAAACATTCAGCAGCGCTTTGCCACCATCTTACGCGTCGCCCAGGCCATTACCGATAGGCAACGGAATTTTTTAGAATACGGTGAAGTCGCCATGCGGCCCATGGTGTTGCGTGAAATTGCCGAAGAACTGGATTTGCATGAATCGACCATCTCACGGGTCACCAACAATAAATACATGTTGACCCCACGCGGGGTGTTTGAACTTAAATATTTCTTTGGTGGCGCGCTGGCCACAGACAGTGGCGGGGCTTGCTCGGCAACCGCCATACGGGCTTTGATTAAACAATTGGTCGAGCAAGAAAATGTCAAGAAACCCTATTCGGACAATCAAATAACCGACTTATTGGCCAAACAAGGCATAGTCGTGGCCCGCCGCACCATAGCCAAATACCGCGAGTCGCTCAACATTGCGCCGGCCAGCTGTAGAAAATCCTTATAAAACCCGTTTATTAAGCGCCATTTTTCGCGCCATCCATACCCACTATGGCGAGCAAAACAGCGCTTAAAAATATTCTTAAGGGCGCTAGCACAGAAGCCGGCTAACGGTGTAAACTAAAACTGTTCGGTAAGTTTTTAACTGGCTAGAAATTCAGCGATTGCCGGTTTCTAACAGTCACACTTGCGGAATATTTTAATAAGGAGCAAGTCATGAATTTACAATTAACCGGTCTGCATTTAGAAGTAACCCCTGCATTGCGTGAGTATGTCACCAGCAAATTATCCAGAATTAGCAACCACTTTGATCATGTGATCGATGTCAAAGTAACCATGAGTGTAGAAAAGCTTGCCCAAAAAGTAGAAGCGACCCTGCACGTACCTGGCAATGACTTACATGCGGCCTGCGAAGATGACAATATGTACAGCGCCATAGACATGTTGACCGACAAACTCGATCGCCAAGTAGTCAAACACAAAGAAAAACATGCTGACCATCACAAATCACATGGTGCGGTAAAACACCAAAGCCTAGATGCAGAAAATTTGAATTAATCTTTCTTTTAATTGACGTTCACTTAAACGCTATTCAACGTAAATTTTTACTATCCCATGGCTCAAATAAACGTAGCTGAGCTATACAAACAAACCCGCCGTAAGCTAAAAATGCATTGGGTCGCAGGGCTTAACGGCGGGTCTAACACCCTTAGCAGTGAAACCGTCGCCAAACCGTCTTTGGCGCTGATAGGCCACTTAAATTTTGTCCATCCCAATCGCGTACAAGTATTGGGTTGCGCGGAGATGGATTATTTACGCAGCCTAACCGCCAGTGCAGCCGATGGCGCCATCAAAAATTTATTCTCCACCGATTTGGCGGTGGTCATCGTGGCCAACGGCGAAACGGTACCGAATTCTTTATTGGATGCCGCCAATAGCCACAACACCCCGCTCTTTACCTCCACCTTAGCCAGCCCCGTGCTGATGGACATACTCAACCATTTTCTAGCCCATGCCGTGGCCGAATCCATCAGTTTGCATGGCGTTTTTATGGAAGTACAAGGTTTTGGCGCCTTGATTAAAGGGGAAGCGGCGATAGGCAAAAGCGAGCTGGCCTTAGAGCTTATTTCACGTGGTCACCGCATCATCGCCGATGATGTGGTGGATTTTTATCGAATTTCACCCGAGCGGGTTGAAGGTCGCTGCCCCAGCTTGCTGCAAGATTTTTTAGAAGTGCGCGGTTTAGGCGTATTAAACATACGCGCTCTGTTTGGTGACAATGCCGTCAAGCCGACCAAACCCTTGGACGTCATCATACAGCTGGAAATGGCCGACAAACAAACCCTGCCCGCGCTCGATAGACTCAACACTTCGGCGCAACACGAAGAAGTGTTGGGCGTTAAAATAGCCAAAATAAAAATTCCCATTGCCGCCGGCCGCAACATCGCGGTACTGGTGGAAGTGGCTATACGCAACCATGTGCTATTATTGCGTGGCATCAACGCCACCAAACAATTAATGCAGCGCCAACAGCGCGAGATGAAGAAAAGCATACCCACTTAACTATCGGCTGTCATGAAACAACTCATCATCATTACCGGCCTGTCTGGATCGGGTAAAAGCATAGCCTTACACGCGCTGGAAGACAGCGGTTACTATTGCATCGATAATTTACCCGCCACCATGTTGCCGCAAATTGCCGAGCACTTGCGTGCGGAAAACAAACGCCCCGGCAGTGTCAATAGGCCCAATTTTGATCGGGTCGCCATCAGCATCGATAGCCGTAGCGCGGCCATTGAGACCTTGCCCAGCCACATTGAACAATTAAAATTGCAAAATGTGAAAACCCAAGTGCTGTTCTTGGAATCCAATGTTGAAACCTTGGTTAAACGCTTTAGCGAAACACGGCGCAAACACCCCTTAAGCCGAGACACCACCACTTTGGCTGAAAGCATTGCGTTTGAACGTGAACTGCTCAGCAACTTAGGCAATTTAGGCCATGTCATCGACACCAGCCACATCAGCGCCAACAAACTTCGGTCTTGGGTTAAAGACGCCGTAGCCTTAGAGCACACCGGCCTCACCGTATTGTTCACCTCGTTTGGCTTTAAACATGGTGTGCCACTCGATGCGGATTTTGTGTTTGATATACGCTGCCTGCCGAATCCGCATTACGATGCCAAATTGCGTGATTTAACCGGTCGCGATGCGGCCGTGCAAGCTTTTCTACAGAGTCAAAACAACGTGCAAGACATGTTGCATGACATCCAACACTATATAGAAAAATGGCTGCCCTGCTTTATTGCCGACAACCGTAGCTACCTCACCGTGGCCATAGGTTGCACCGGTGGCCAGCACCGTTCGGTGTATTTTGTTGAGGCCTTAAGTCAGCACTTTATGACGCAACATAAAGTGTTGACCAGGCACCGAGAACTAAAACAGTAGGCTGAAATCCAGCCCGTATTATTAATCCATACGCAGTCATTTAGGAAAGACCATGATAGGCATTTTAATCATCGCCCACGGCAGTTTGGGCAAAAGTTTGATGGAGTGCGCACAGCATGTTATTGGCAATGAACCTAGGCAAGTCGCCTACCTAGCCGTCACCGACCAAG
>SXVG01000047.1 GCA_005791685.1 Methylotenera sp.
ATACCGATACAAGCACCAGCAGCGCCTAAACCAATAATTAAACCAATACCAACGCCTGTGTAGGCTTGAATCATTGCTAAAGAATCCATTTTATTACCCTCTCTAAAATTAAACTTACAACTAAAAACTACTTATTAAAAATAAACCCACTTAAAAACTAATGCGATTCATGCGCCATGGCTAAATAAACCACCGTCAACATCATGAATATGAACGCTTGTAATGCCACGATTAAGATGTGGAAGATAGACCAGCCGGCACCTAAAATAGCACCGAATATGGTACCGGATACTCCGGTGGCCGCCCACAAACCTAATAACAAGAAAATCACTTCACCCGCGTACATATTGCCGAACAGTCGCAAGGAATGGGACAGTGGCTTAGACACATACTCGATTAGGTTAAACAAGAAATTGGCTGGCCAAACCCAGATTTTGCTGCCAAACGGTGCGCAGAATAGTTCATGGATAAAACCGCCTAAACCCTTCACTTTAACCGAGAAGAATATCATCAAGATCCATACCGATAGGGCTAGGGCAAACGTGGTGTTGATGTCTGAAGTAGGTACTGCGCGCCACTTAGCGTGCTCGCCACCAAAGAAGGCAACGATACCCGCCACCCAATCCACCGGCAAAAAGTCCATGGCGTTCATGGCGAACACCCATAAAAATACCGTTAATGCGGTGGGGGCAATAAAACTATGGCGGTTACCGTGGAATATGTTTTTGACTTGATCGTCTACGAAACTAAAAATCAATTCAACGAAGGCTTGGCCTTTGCTGGGAACGCCGGCAGTCGCCTTGCGCGCCACCAACCAAATTAAACCCATGACCATAAAACCCAACACCACGGACATCACGAAGGTATCAACGTGCAAGGTCCAAAAACCAGCACCTTCGCTTACAGGCTGCGCGTTAAAACTTAAATGGTGCTCAATATAAGCCGATGGGGTAAGTCCGTGTTCAGCGCTATTTGCGTGTTCTGTAGCCATAATCGAATATTTACTCTAACTAATTTGTTGTTTAAATTAAACTTTTAATCTACTGAGCGCCGCACCTGAAAATAGCGCGGCGGCTGCCAATCCTGCAATCAGTGCGAAGGGCACCAACTGCGCGTACACATTAAAAATGATTGCCAGCAAGCTGACAATCACTAAAATTTTTACCGCTTCCGCTTTTAATAAATTCAATAAAATGGCGGTGGGATCATCACTGCGAGCTTGCCTTCTAGCAATCTTACTGGCCGTCATGGCACCGATGATGACCGATGCGCCGCCCAACAGAGCCGAAATGCCCCCGTGTAATCCTGATACAAATAATGCAACTAGCGCAACCGCAAGCGTGGCGATTAGCTGAACTTTAAGCATCTTACTAAACACATCGGCGGTAATGGCTGCTGACAATCGCTTAAATCCAGTTAATTTATTGCATTTACGTTGCTGATTAAACGATTTTTAGCTGCATCGTTTAACAAAGACCGCGATTCTGAATTATTAGCCGGCTTTAGTCAAGAACTAACTTTAAGCAAAATGAAACACTTAGCGCATCATTTTGCCAATAATCTCGTCCAACTGATCAAGATTTGCATAGTTAATTTTTAATGTGCCCGCGCCATTGGCCGCACTTTTAATGCTGACGCTTGCCCCTAATTTATCGCTCAATGCCTGCTCTAGACTTAAAACGTCATGGTTGGGCTTGGTTTTCTGAGTTGCTTTTTGGCCGACTGCCGGCGTGTCTGCCTGGTGTTTTTTCACCAAATTCTCTGCATCACGCACCGAAAAATCATTTTGCACGATTTGTTCTGCCAACATCACTTGCTGTGCGCCGGACAAACCGATTAGCGTGCGCGCATGACCCATGTCTATCTTGCCATGCATGAGCATGTCTTGCACCGGCGCCGACAAGCTTAATAAGCGCAATAAATTGGAAACCGCAACACGTGAGCGACCAACCGCCGACGCCGCTTTTTCATGGGTCATGGCAAATTCATCGATTAAACGCTTGATGCCTTGCGCTTCTTCTAAAGGATTTAAATTTTCCCTTTGTATATTTTCTATCAAGGCCATGGCCAAAGCCGATTCATCGGCTATTTCCCGCACCAACACCGGCACTTCTTCTAGGCCAGCCATTTGGCTGGCACGCCAACGTCGTTCCCCGGCAATAATCTCATAACGCTCGTCGTCAATATGCCGCACCAATATAGGCTGCATGATGCCTTGAGTTTTAATGGATTCGGCCAAGGTTTGCAGGGCAGCATCGTCCATGTAGCTGCGCGGCTGGTATTTGCCCGGCTGCAATTGCTCAACTTTTAATATAAGTAAGGAGTCAGCCTCACCCACCGAACCCATGTCACCGGCCAACAAAGAATCCAGCCCGCGGCCCAAGCCTCTATTTAAACCTTTTAATTTAGCCATTTTTTTTCTCTTTACGAATCGTGTCTTTATCACTCACCTCTTTTGCCAGCTCCATGTACGCCTGCGCGCCTTTGGAGCTTTTATCATAGGTTAACACCGGCATGCCATAGCTGGGCGCTTCGGCCAAACGAATGTTGCGTGGAATAATGGTTTTATAAACCTTGTCGCCGAAATGACCAATGAGCTGTGCGGAAACCTGCTGGGCCAGCATATTGCGATTATCAAATAGCGTGCGTAGCAAACCCTCGATTTCCAGGGTGGGATTTAAACGCGCGCGCACCTTTTTAATGGTGTTGACCAAATCCGACAAGCCTTCTAATGCGTAATATTCGCACTGCATGGGAATGAGTACCGCATTGGATGCAGTCAATGCATTGACTGTGACTAAATTGAGCGCAGGTGGGCAATCGAGCAAAATGAAATCGTAGGCCTTCGCGCCTGCGCTGTTTAACAACTTAGCTATGGCGACTTTTAAGCGATTTTCCCTAGCCAACTCATTCACCAACTCCACTTCCGCACCGGCTAATTCTCGGTTGGCTGGCGCCACATCAAATCCGCCTTTAGCGCTGCTGACGATCACCTCTTGCAAGGATTTATCGCCTATCAAAACGTGGTATATGCTGTGCTTAAGAAAGGCCTTGTCTATGCCGCTGCCGGTGCTGGCATTGCCTTGCGGATCTAAATCTATCAGCAATACCGCCTTACCTAAACTGGCTAGACTGGCGGCCAGGTTGACACTGGTGGTGGTTTTACCGACGCCGCCTTTTTGATTGGTAATGGCTAAAATTTTCATGAGATATCGTTTTATTTTAAGTTTAAAAAAACAAGATGCCGCGCAGCATCTAAACCGGCCACCTTTAGCACTTCAATTTTAACCAGTGTCACGCCATCTGGTCCATCAGCCAAATCCTTATATTGCTGATTAGCCAATTCTTGCTCCGGCAGCACACCCTTCATGGCCAGCCACTGACCGGTGCTGGCTAGTAAATGTTTACTCAGTTTAACAAATAGCGCTATTTCCGAAAATGCGCGAGAAATAATCACATCAAAGCCCAAGCCAGCATTAAAATCTTGTTTTTTCAAGGCCTCCACACGGCCGCTGGCCACGTGAAAATTGCTCAAACCCAATTCGCCTTTAACTTGCCGCATAAAACTGCTTTTCTTTTGCACCGAATCTATGGCTGTTACTTGCAAATCGGGCAAACAAATCGCTAATGGTATGCTGGGTAAGCCTGCACCAGCACCTACATCCAACAAGTTTTTTGCCGGCAAGGCTTGTATATAGGGCAGCACGCTTAAGCTGTCCAACAAGTGCAAGCTTACCATCTCCAATGGGTCACGAATGGCAGTTAAATTATGCACCTTGTTCCATTTATTAATTAACCACAAATAAGCCAACAATTTGGCTTGCTTGTCCGCACTAATCTGCAAGTGCATGGCCAACAAACCCGCCTCTAATTTGGTGGCTACGTCCGCTTGCAAGGTCATGCCACTTGCTCAATTTTTTTTATTCGCGATTGCCGCTTCAAGTAAACCAATAACAAGGAAATGGCCGCTGGCGTAATGCCTGAAATTCGACTGGCCTGGCCTATGGTTTCTGGTTTTTGTGCGTTCAGTTTTTGTTGCGCCTCTATCGGTAGGCCATGAATTTCACGGTAGTCTAAATCGCTAGGTAAACGGGTATTTTCTTGGTCTCTACTGCGCGCCACTTCATCGGTTTGCCTATCTATATAACCTTGGTATTTAGCGGCAATTTCTACCTGCTCGCGCACCGCCGGCTCCACTTCACCTAAACCGTCTGCACCCAAAGACAACACATCCTGATAGCTTACTTCCGGTCTGCGCAACAACTCAAACAAGCTGTATTCGTGCTCTAAAGGCTTGCCAAACAAGGCGGTCATTTTTTCCACGGTAAGATTGGCTGGCTGCACAAAGGTTTTTTTAAGCCGCTCTTGCTCACGGCTGACGGCGTCTAATTTTGTACTGAAAGCAGCCCAGCGCGCGTCATCCACCAAGCCTAATTTACGGCCGATTTCGGTCAAGCGCATATCGGCATTGTCTTCCCTTAGCTGCAAGCGGTATTCCGCACGACTGGTAAACATACGATAAGGCTCGGTGACCCCGCGAGTAATCAAATCATCCACCAACACCCCTAAATAGGCTTCATCCCGTGCCGGGCACCATGCTTCTTTGCCTTGTGCGTACAAGGCCGCGTTGGCGCCAGCCAACAACCCTTGCGCCGCCGCCTCTTCGTAACCGGTGGTGCCGTTTATTTGACCGGCAAAAAATAAACCCTTAACCGCCTTGGTTTCCAATGAGCGCTTTAACCCGCGCGGGTCGTAATAGTCGTACTCAATGGCATACCCGGGGCGCAATATATGCGCTTGTTCCAAGCCCTTGACCGAACGGACCAAGGCCAACTGTATATCAAACGGCAAGCTAGTAGAAATGCCATTCGGATAAACTTCATTGGTGGTTAGGCCTTCTGGCTCAAGAAATATTTGGTGCGATTCTTTATCGGCGAATCGGTGTATTTTATCTTCCACGCTGGGGCAATAACGTGGGCCCACGCCCTCTATCACGCCGGTATACATGGGCGATCTATCCAAGCCGCTGCGTATAATGTCGTGCGTGCGCTCATTGGTATGGGTAATCCAACAAGGCAACTGAGCGGGATGCTGCGCTGCGCTGCCTAAAAATGAAAATACTGGCACCGGGTCATCCCCAGGCTGTATGGTCATCACCGAATAGTCTATGCTGCGCCCATCTATCCTAGGTGGCGTGCCGGTTTTTAAACGACCGGCCGGCAAGCCAATTTCGCGCAAACGTGCAGCCAATGAAATAGCCGGGGGGTCACCTGCGCGTCCGGCACTGTAACTTTGCAAACCAACGTGCACCAAACCGCCCAAGAATGTACCGGCAGTCAGCACCACGGATTTTGCATTAAAGCGTAAGCCTATTTGCGTGACCACCCCAACGGCACGGTCGCCGTCTAAAATAATGTCATCCACCGCCTGTTGAAACAGCCAAAGATTGGGCTGATTTTCTAAACGACGCCTGATGGCCGCTTTATACAAAACCCGATCAGCCTGCGCTCGGGTGGCCCTTACCGCCGGCCCTTTGCTGGAATTTAATATGCGAAACTGTATGCCGCCCTCATCGGTGGCCGCCGCCATGGCGCCGCCAAGCGCGTCTATCTCTTTAACCAAGTGGCCTTTACCTATGCCGCCTATGCTGGGATTACAGGACATTTGCCCCAAGGTTTCAATATTATGTGTAAGCAATAGGGTTTTTTGCCCCATACGGGCGCTAGCCAGCGCCGCCTCGGTGCCTGCATGGCCACCACCGACAACGATTACATCAAAAATATCCGGGAAATTCATTTGAATAGTATTATCTTTCAACAACTTAACAATGTTGCAATTAAAAAATGGGCCGGCCTTTTTAAGGGCTGACGCAAAGCGTAGATTTTACTTTAATAGCCGCCAATAGTCATGTAAAAGCCTCTTTTTTAGCTGACTTAACGGGGATAAATGCATGCAATAGCCACTTTTTACACAAATGTAATAATTTATTAACCTGCCTCGCCTATACTGGCGATGTTAAAAAATCTAAAGCAAATTGCCTTAAACTGCTTTATCATGTCAGATGGAACGGGATAAATTAGCACGATCACTTTTTATTAATTAAGATGGAGCAACAAATGAAAAAATTAAATATTCTTTTAGTAGCATTACTTGGCCTTGCTGCGGTTTCTGCTCAAGCCAGTGTTGCCAATGCAGAAAAATTAATTATGATTTACACCACTCAAGCCAAAGCGGCTAACCCAGAGTATGCCGGCCCAACAGCGGCTGATGGTAAATTCTTTTTTAACCGTAAAATTAAATTAGGTAACGGCAAAGAAATGGCTTGCGCATCATGCCACACAGCCAATCCAGCCGATAACGGCAAACACGCTTCTACGCATAAAGTTATTCAACCATTGTCACCTGCAGTGAATCCAAAACGCTTTGCTGACTTTGAGAAAGTTGAAGCCAAATTCACCCAACATTGCACTGACATCATCGGTAGCGATTGTACTGCGGCAGAAAAAGCCAGCTACATTACTTACGTTTTAACTGAAAAAACACCTAGCGCTAAAAAATAGTCTTTATTTCTTAGCGGCTCAAGCGCTTTGGGCTAGCCAATAAAAAAGCAGTGTTTCACGTGAAACACTGCTTTTTTTACATCGGCATGACGCCCAGCAAATAAAAACCGCCTTACTTACCTATACAAAATTTACTGAATATTTCTCCCAGCAAATCATCGGGAGTAAATTCTCCGGTAATGCTGGCGAGCGCCTCTTGCGCAATTCTTAATTCCTCAGCCAGCAATTCTGCCGATTTTATTTGTGCGCCAGCAAAAGATAAATGCGCCTCAACTTTAAGCAAGGCATCCAAATGTCTAGCGCGCGCCATAAAAACGCCTTCCGCATTATTTTCATACCCAGCCAATTGCAACAAATGATTTTTTAATAAATCCAATCCAGCGCCAGTTTTCGCCGACAAATAAATATGCGTGGCAGCGCCCATTTCTTTAACGGCAGGCAAGTCATTCGCCACGTCAATTTTATTGTGCACCCATATTTTACGAATTTCTTGCGGCAAGCGCGCTAAAATCGATTTTTCCGCCGCGGTAATACCATGAGCTGCGTCCACTAACAATAATGCGATATTGGCGCTTTCTGCAGCTCGCCAAGTTCGCGCTATGCCAAATTTTTCGACCTCATCGTCCGTTTCGCGCAAACCAGCCGTGTCGATCACGTGCAAGGGCACGCCGTTTATTTGTATGGCATTTTTGATGGTGTCGCGCGTGGTGCCGGCAATCGAGGTCACGATCGCAACGTCTTCACCGGCCAATTGATTCATCAAGCTGGATTTTCCAACGTTGGGCTGCCCCACCAAAACCACATTAATGCCTTCGCGCAGCAAACTGCCTTGTTTGGCTTTTGCAAAGACCGAGTGCAATTCCTCAGCAATCAAGGCTAACTTTTCTGCCACGCGGCCTTGGGTAATGAAATCAATTTCTTCTTCAGGGAAATCCAAACAGGCTTCAACAAACATGCGTAAGTCGATTAACTTTAATAACAAGGCGTTAATACGCAATGAAAACTCGCCGGAAAGAGAGCGTACGGCACTTTTTGCCGCCTCACTGGTGGCAGCATTGATCACGTCCGCCACGGCCTCGGCTTGGGCTAAATCCATTTTGTCATTTAAATAAGCGCGGCGGGTAAATTCGCCGGGCTCGGCTTGGCGGGCACCCAGTGCGATGCAGCGCGCCAGCAATAGTTGCATCAGTGCCGTGCCGCCGTGTGCTTGCAATTCCAGCACGTCTTCACCGGTATAAGAATGGGGATTCGCATAGAAAATAGCGATGCCGCGGTCTATCAACTCGCCATTGGCTTGTTTAAAGTCCAGATAAGCGGCATGCCGCGCCACCAGCCTATGCCCAAGTATATCCTGGGCAATCAAGCCTGCGGCTGGGCCAGAGACCCGCACCACCCCTATGCCGCCCGCGCCACTGGCGGTAGCGATGGCAGCAATGGTATCGGCTGACTTAGTGTTTGCCACCTGATTTCTTGAGCAAGGCGGCCGCGTGGATGGCTTTGTTGACATACCACTGTTGCCAAATTGAGATGATGTTGTTCACCACCCAATACAAGACCAAACCGGCTGGGAAGAAGAAGAAGAAGGCACTGAATACTATAGGCATCCAGGTCATGACTTTCGCTTGTATAGGATCGGTAGGCTTAGGATTAAGCTTGGTTTGTATGATCATGGACAAGCCCATGATAACGGGCAAGATATAGTAAGGATCCACCGCTGACAGATCTTGGATCCAGCCAAAGAAGGGCGCATGACGCAATTCAACCGAGCCCAACAACATCCAATAGAGCGCAATAAACACCGGGATTTGTATCAAAATTGGTAAGCAGCCGCTCATGGGATTGATTTTTTCGGTGCGGTAAATGTCCATCATGGCCATTTGCATTTTCTGCCTATCGTCACCAAACTTTTGTTTCAACGCCTCTAAGCGGGGAGCCAATTCACGCATTTGCGCCATAGAGCGGTAACTCTTGGCCGACAAGGGGTAAAAAGCCGCTTTAATTAACACTGTCAGTAGAATAATGGCCACGCCCCAGTTATTAACCAAGGCATGGATTTTTGCCAACACCCAAAATAATGGCGCCGCCACGATGGTCAACATGCCGTAATCCACGGTGTATTCCAAGCCTGGTGCCGTGGCGATCAAATCATCTTTACTTTGTGGTCCAGAAAAGAAACGTGCCGGCACAGTTACGCTCGCCCCTGGCGCAAGGCTGCTTAATGCACTTATTGAACCTATTCTATACATGCGCTCATTGAGTTTTTCCGTATAAAACTCTCTAGCCAAGCCGTCTTTTGGTATCCAGGCGCTGATAAAATAATGTTGCAACAACCCCGCCCAACCCTCGTTGGCGCTCAGTTTAAGTGGCTCTTTTTCCATGTCTGAAAAAGCCAGTTTTTTGAATTTAGTCGCTTCCGTATAATAAGAACCGCCGGTAAAGGTTGGCATTAAAGCTGAGCCTTGATTGGATTCATTGTCGTGCACAATTTGATAATAAACCGTGGGCGAAATGGCCGTAGCAGAGTTATTGTGTATTTCATAATTAACGTCTATGGCATATTTATTTCTGTGGAAGGTGTAAATCTTATCTACACTGACGCCGTTACTCACCCAACTTAAGCGCACCTCTAACTTATCTTGCCCCTCTTGCAGTTGGTAGCTATTCGCCGCGCTAGTAAACAAGGCATTGTGTGAGGGTAAATCGGTGCCCAACAAACCCGTTTGGGCAACATAAGTCATGGGTTTTGCGGCATCATCCAACAAAATAAAATTGCTTTTATCGTTATCCGCGGCACGGTGCTTAAGCAATTCCAACTTGCGTAAATCACCACCGGTGGTTTCAATCTCGGCCTTGTATACATCCGTCGTCACGCTAATGCGCTGGGCGGTTTGCAGTTTGTAATCGCCTGCCACGGCTAAATCAACTGGACTGGCTTGGTTAGGTGTCGCCGCCGCCAGATCTTTGCTCACCGCTTGCTGCTGCACCACAGCAACGGGGGCTTGTTGGCGTTGCCACGCATCCCATAGCATTAAAATAGACATTGAAAAAATAACAAATAAAACTAAACGTCTGGTATCCATGATTTTCAGGTTTTCTTTTATAAAATTTGAGTAATGTGTTTATTATTAAACGGATTAAGGAATGGGGTCATGACCACCGGCATGCCACGGATGGCAACGCAGTAAACGGCGAACGGCATAATAACTGCCCGCTAGCGCACCACGCTTGTTAATAACATCCATTGCGTATTGTGAACAGGTGGGGTAAAACCGACACTGCTGGCCAAAAAAAGGACTCAGCAAAATTTGATAGCCTCTAATGACCCACATTAATATTCGTGCCATGCTATTCATCGCTCTTTACAAGTCGTTTTGGCTCTTCATTTTTCATGCTTGGTGCACTCAATCGCTGATTTAATTTTACCATCAGCCCATTAAACTCTTGTTTAATTCGATTGAACTCGCTTTTGCCAAACTTCTTTTGCACCCGGACAATTAAATCAGCGTGGCAAATTTCGTGCTGTTGTAGTCTAAAAAATTCACGCAAAACCCGCCGCATATAATTTCTGCTTACCGCCAATTTGGCTGTTTTTTTGCCTACCACCAAACCTAAGCGCGCGCGCTGTAAGTTGTTTGCTTGGTAATGCAAGGCTAAATGCTCAGTAGAAATCCGTTTGCGGAAATTAAAAACGGATGAAAAATCATCCGTTTTAATCATTTTGGCTTCTTTAACAAGCCTATAGGTTTGCATCATTATCTAAAGCGCGGTGAAATTCAGCGATTAAATTAATAAAGACTAATGTGCGCAGTAATGAATAGTCCGAACGGACCTTAAATTACAGACCTAAACGTTTGCGACCTTTAGCACGACGACGTGCAATAACAGCACGTCCGCCTTTGGTAGCCATGCGAACTAGAAAACCGTGCGTGGTAGCACGACGTGTTTTAGAAGGTTGATATGTGCGTTTCATGTATTACTCCAACAAGCAAAAAGCTATAAAGGGCGCTATTAGACACGATAAGCACCTATTTTGTCAACGTTTATTTAGTTTTATAAACCAAGTAAATGCCTGTGGATAAGTTTAGCTAAACAGGCTAAAATGATGTGCATTAAATGAATAGGGGGAATCCGCTTCATTTATTAAAAAAATATTAATTTATTAAATTAAAACAATCCCTTAAATAAATTTCAGTGCGACCGCCCGCAAAGGTAAAGACCTATTAAAGATGGAAAATTTTTGGCCCACTTGTCTAAGTCGTTTTGAGCAAGAGTTATCAAAGCAACAATTCAATACCTGGATTAAACCGCTACATGCAGAAGTGAATGGCAATGCGGTTCGCTTGGTGGCGCCTAATCGATTTGTTTTACAGTGGGTTAAAGAACGATTTAATAAAAAAATTGAACAATTTGCTCACGATCTTCAATTGGGCCATATAAAAATTGATTTTGTTATTGCTAATATTGAAAATGAATTGGAAGAGGGACGGCCAGAAAAACCCAGCACTAAAATTAAAGCCCAAGAACCTGCTCCACTTAAATTATCGGACTCTTCCACCAGCAAAAAGCTGGCTGAATCGATAAAAGTTAATTCCGGCTTAAACAGTGCTTTTAATTTTGAAAATTATGTTACTGGACGAGCCAACCAATTGGCGCGTGCCGCTGCCATTCAAGTGGCAGAAAATCCAGGCACCGCTTACAACCCATTATTTATTTATGGTGGCGTCGGTTTAGGCAAAACACACTTATTACAAGCCATAGGCAACGAA
>SXVG01000048.1 GCA_005791685.1 Methylotenera sp.
AGAGGCCAAGAAAGACGCCGTCAACGAACCCATGGTGATGGTGGAAACCAAGTAAGCGCACTGGTTTAAAATAGTGCAACAAAAAAAGGCCATGATAATACATGGCCTTTTTTATTGGCATGCGCCAAATTAAACTAAGCGCGCATCAGTTGCACCGTTAACAAGCCCAAACCCGTCATGGCCAATGAACCCAACACATGCAAAAGAATGTGGACCGTTGCCCAAGCGTATTGGCCGCGCGACAACAGACTGACCGCTTCCCCAGAAAAACTAGAAAACGTGGTTAAGCCGCCGAGTAAACCGGTGATTAGAAAAAGCCTCAGTTCAGGCGTAAGTGATGAGGTCATGGCAAACAAGCCCATCAGCAAGCCCATGCAATAGCCGCCTAGCAAATTAGCCAGCAAGGTACCTAAAGGCATAAACGCTAGCGTTGAATCGAACAGCAAGCCTAACAACCACCTAAACCAAGCGCCAATGGCCGCCCCTGCCCCGACCAAAAAAAACCCATTGAAACTCATCGCGACTCCTGAAATCATTATTAATGCCCCAGCTTTTTACCCTATAATAACGCATCCATAGCGTAATCAAGAAAGCTTATTTTGCGGGTTCTATTTACCACTTCCGAAGTATTCCCCCTAATCAAAACCGGCGGCTTGGCTGATGTAAGCGGCTCCCTACCCGCTGCGCTGCAACACTTGGGCGTGGACATACGCCTGCTCATCCCTGGTTACCCGGCGGTATTGAATCAGCTTAGCCATTTAAAACCTATCGCTAAGCTGGAAAATCTGCCCATGCTGGCGCAGGCCGATCTGCTGCTAGGCGAAATAGCGCAGACCAAAGTCAAAGTCATGGTCATCAAGGCCGCCAGCCTGTATGAACGTGACGGTGGGCCGTATGCCGATGCGAACGGTTTGGAATGGCTGGATAACGCATTGCGCTTTGGCATACTGTCAAAAGTGGCGGCCATGCTAAGCGGGGCGCATTCGCCGCTCAGCGATTGGCAACCGGACATCGTGCATTGCAATGACTGGCAAACCGGCTTAACCCCGGCCTACATGAAATTGCTCGAGCACAGTTCCGCTAAATCCGTCATCAGCTTACACAACATGGCTTTCCAAGGCTGCTTTGCGCCGGCCTGGCTATCCACACTGGCGCTACCGCATCGCAATTTCGCCATTGATGGTTTTGAATACCACGGCCAATTGTCTTTTTTAAAAGCCGGCATTTTCTATGCTGACAGCGTGACCACGGTCAGTCCAAGCTACGCCAAAGAAATACAAACCGCCGAATTTGGTTTTGGCTTAGAGGGCTTGTTAAGCCAACGTGGCAATGAAATTAAAGGCATTTTAAATGGCATAGAAACCAGCGAGTGGAACCCCAACACGGATCCGCACCTGATTAAAAACTACAACGCAAAATCCTTAACCGGCAAAAAACAAGTGAAGCGTGCGCTGCAAGAGAAATTAGCGCTGCACACGAATGCAAACGCACCATTATTAGGCGTAGTCAGTCGCTTAACGCATCAAAAAGGCTTAGATATGCTGGTGCCGATTATGCAAACATTGGTCGACGCTGGCTGCCAATTCGCTTTGCTAGGCAATGGTGAGACTGCGCTTGAAAGCGCATTTCGCGCCTTGGCCTTAAATAACCCAGGCCAAGTGAGCGTGACCATAGGCTACAACGAGGCCCTTTCCCACCAAATCATGGCGGCGGCTGACCTGTTTATCATGCCTTCACGTTTTGAGCCTTGCGGCCTCAATCAAATGTATGGTTTAGCCTATGGCACACCGCCGGTGGTGAATGCCACGGGCGGCTTAGCAGACTCGGTAACAGACACCAACCTCATTAGCTTTAAAAATAAAACCGCCAACGGTTTTGTCATGAGTGAAGCCAGCTCAGCCAGCTTGCTCAGCGCCATCAAACAGGCCTTAAATGTCTATACCAACGATGCCGCGGCTTGGCGACAAATCCAGATAAACGGCATGTCACAGAACTTAAGCTGGGATAAAAGTGCCTTGGCGTATTTAGCCACTTACCAAGCTTTGCTCGAGGCCTAAAAAAGGGAGCCTAAGCTCCCTTTTTATTATTGCCATGACCGGAAATTACTCGTCCTGCTTATCTTCAAGCAATTGCGTTGTTGCTAACTCGCACTCAAGTTCCCAGCTCTTACCGTCCGCACCTTGAATATCAACGTCGGTAATTAATTTATCGCCTTCCATTTCCACTTCCGTCTCAACAACGGCGCCAGGATGCTTTTCTAATGCGGCTTTAACGCAAGCATTCATTTGATCATTGTGATGCAATACATCGGCAACCACCGGCCTACGGCCATAATCATTATCGCCCTCTTTTACCAGCGCAACCCCGACCGCCGCCAAAACCAAGAGCAAGCCCACTACCAGTATCTTTTTCATAAAATCCCCTCCTCGATAACATTGCATTAACAGGCATACGTTTAACGTACTGCTCAATTATGCAGACGGCAGGCTTAAGTCTTTTTGCGCTAAATCAATTCATGCCGTAATACCGATGTGTTTTTCCATGAAATGAGTACACAATGCTTAATTCAGACGGACACCTCTTGCCTATTATGGTGTCGAACACAAAAATGAGCCAGTCTCTACCCTAAAAGGAATAATCATGAAATCGTGTAAATTAAGCTGGTTGTTGGTCGCCATACTATCCATCATGGTGGCAGCTTTTTCCTACAAATTCACTGTGGGGGAAGTCCAGCCCTCGGATGATGGGCGATTGGCAGTTCAACTAAGCAATGACGAACGCAATGCCTTATTACTTGAAATGCGAACATGGCTACAAAATTCACAGGCTATGCTGGCCGCCGTGTCTTCACAAGACTTTGCTACCGTGGCCACTATAGCAAAATCATCTGGCATGGCCGCCGAAGCGGGAACGCCAGGTTCTTTGTTCAGAAAAATTCCGCTTGAAATGAAAAAAATAGGATTTGATACGCGGCAAAAATTTGATGAGATTGCCATTGATGCTGAAAAACTGAAAAATAGCCAACACACGATTAAGCAGATAAGCACAGCGATGAATAACTGTGTTGCCTGTCATGCAACTTACCGTTTCGTTGCATCAGATAAATGAGTCGCCCAGAGGGTGCACTTAAGTCTTTTTGTTCCACATCCATTTATGGCGTAATACTTGTGTGATAATTCCGATCAAAAGCCCCCTATCCAGCACCCAATTAAAGAAAGACTGATAAACAAATGACCACTGAACACCCACGCTTTCAACTTAACCGAAGTCTTGTCGTGATACGCTACAAGCAACCCTATATTGACTGGGTAAGAATAGCCGGCAATGCCCCCATGGCGCTCACCTTGGAGCAAGCTAATGATGATGGCGACTCTTTCCTCTTGCCTACGTACGAATCCAGCAGTGACCCTATTGATGATACCGAAGATGCAATTAAATGGGTGGGAAAACGCTGGCGTATGTTTTTTGAGCACCTATTGGCGTCATGGATTCTTGATGAAGCCGAATGGCCTAAAAAACGCAGCCTAAAAATGTTCAGGGAATGGTTTGATGTTGAATACAAATCCATCGTTTGGGACATGGCTACCGAACCTCTGATTATTGAGGAATGGCCCGATGAAATTGAGGATTTTGATGACGCCTTTTTGCTGCATTGAATAAGTACAAAATCAATTTTAGCAAAGGGCTAATTGGCCACCGCCCAACAGTGGGATCACCATGTAGTGCAGTCCCACAAAGTCCAGCTCTAGTGCTTTTAGCAAACCCGCTACCTGCTGCTTATCTGTTTCAATAATAAACTGTATGCGGCGTTGGCGGCCTGTCACTTGCTCAAGCAATGACATGGCGGATGAGCGTCGACCGTGCCCATAAGATTCCGTGGTGCTGAACCCTGAAATACGGTCATTTTCAAGCAGCCAATCCACTAAGCTCTCCTCAACTGCAGGCGATACAAATAACATGATTAAACATTGATCTGCATTGGCTTTACCGTCTTCCATCTGCACGCTCTCCGCCTGGTTCATTTCAGATTCCCTTTATTTGTTTCCACGCCAAATCGACGGTATAAAATAGGCAGCAGGATAAGTGTCAGCGTCGTCGCACTTATTAATCCGCCTATCACTACTATGGCCAATGGCCGCTGAATTTCGGAACCAGGCCCGCTAGCAAACAATAAAGGTAGTAAGCCGAAAGCGGCGATATTTGCCGTCATCATAACCGGACGTAATCGACGCTTCGCCCCTTCAACGACAACCTCACTCAGCGCCATGCCGTGCGCTAACAACTGATTAAAGTAAGAAACCATGACCACGCCATTTAATACAGCAATACCGAGCAAGGCAATAAAGCCCACCGATGCAGGGACGGATAAATATTCTCCCGACACCCACAAAGCAAATACCCCACCTATCATGGCAAATGGAATATTGGACAAAATGAGCAGTGATTGCCTGACCGAACGAAAGGTGGCAAATAACAACAAAAATATAAGCCCGAGTGCTATAGGCACGACTATGGCCAATCTTGCTGCAGCGCGTTGCTGATTTTCAAACTGACCGCCCCAGAGCATGGAGTAGCCTTCTGGAAACTTCATTTGTTGTTGCACGAGGTTTTTTGCTTGATCAACAAAGCCCACTAAATCACGCCCACGTACGTTAGCCACCACCACCACCATGCGCGCACCTTTTTCCCTATCCACTTTTACCGGACCTTCAACGCGCTCTAATTTGGCAAGCGCAGAGATCGGCACATTATTGCCATTGGGTAAGGTTAGCATGAGATTGGAGAAATCAGCCGGTGAAGCACGCAAGCCCTCAGACCCACGCAAGATAATGGGCGTGCGACGTAAGCCCTCTTGCACGATGCCAATTTGACGGCCTTCTAACTGGGTACGCAAGGCACTTTCTATTTCCGCCACATTAAAACCCAATCTTCCTGCTGCAAGTCGATCGATAGCCACACGCATATATTGCACACCGCTATTTTGCGTAGTGTAGACATCTTGTGCGCCTGGGATACCCTTCAGAATCTTTACCGTTTGCTGTGCCATTTCATCAAGCTTGGCTAAGTCGGCCCCAAAAATTTTAATCGCCAGATCACCGCGAACACCCAATATCATTTCGTTAACGCGCATTTCTATAGGCTGGGTAAACGCATAGCTAATGCCGGGAATCTCGTCCAAAACCTTGCGTAACTCATCACTTAAGGCCTCTTTGCTTTCCATGCGCCATTCATCTCTTGGCTTAAGCACTAGAAAATTATCCGTTTGATTCAAACCCATAGGATCTAAACCAAGTTCATCGGAACCCACGCGTGACACAACGCCTTTCACTTCCGGCACTTTGGCCATAATGCTACGTTGTATGGTTTGATCAAGCTCCAAGCTTTTATCTAAATTAATGGATGGCAGTTTTTCGACTTGCATAATCACGTCACCCTCATCCATCACAGGCATAAAGGTTTTACCAATTTGCAAATAAACGAGTGCGGTCAATGCCAAAACAATGAGTGCCGCCATCACTATGATGCGCGTATGGGCCAATGACCAGCGCAATATCGGCTCATACACTTTAAGCGACTTACGCACTATCCAAGGTTCTTCATGGCTCACCTCTTTCAACATAAAAGAGGCCAGTACGGGAATAACCGTAAGCGAAAGCAATAAGGATCCACTTAATGCGAACACCACAGTCAGTGCTACCGGGCTAAATAGCTTACCTTCCAAGCCTTGCAGCGTAAGCAATGGCAAAAATACGGTAATGATAATAAGCATGCCTGAAGCAACGGGGATGCTGACCTCTCTCACCGCCCGATAAATAAGATGCAGCCTTGGCAGCTTGCTGTCTTTGCCGCGAGCCAAATACGACACGATATTCTCAACCACCACCACAGCACCATCCACCAACATCCCGATAGCAATCGACAAACCACCCAAGCTCATTAAATTTGCAGACATCCCAAACTGAGCCATCAAAATAAAAGTAAGCAGGGCTGCCAACGGCAAGGCTAAAGCCACGGCCAATGCGGCGCGTAAATTACCTAAAAATAAAACAAGCAGCACTAGCACCAATACCGTGGCTTCGAACAAGGCATTGGTCACGGTACTCACTGCGCGCTCAACAAGATTACCTCGGTCATAAAAGACTTGAACACTGACACCTGCAGGCAAAGTTTTCTGAATTTCAATTAATTTAGCCCGTACATTTTTAACCACTTGCTGCGCATTTGCGCCACGCAAACCCAATACCAAGCCTTCAACCGCTTCACTCTTGCCATCTTTGCTCACTGCGCCATAGCGTGTTAATGCACCCATCTTAACTTCGGCAACATCGCCAACACGCACGGGCATGCCTTGTGTAGCGCGTATTACCGTATTGCGCACGTCATCCATGGTCTGAAACTTACCTTCAGAGCGCACCAACAATGATTCCTCACCGTCACTTAAACGACCCGCACCGTCATTGTGATTGTTCAGTTCAAGGGCAGTTTGCAAATCGGCTAAAGTAACCCCTCGCGCATAAAGGTGGGCATTGTCTGGCACGACCTCAAAACTACGCACCATCCCACCCAGCGAATTCACATCAGCCACGCCATTGACCGTGCGCAGTGCTGGCCGAATGACCCAGTCCAGCAGTCCACGCCTTTGCTCTATACTTAAGCCGTCTCCTTCTACGGTAAACATAAACATCTCACCCAAAGGGGTGGTCATGGGGGCGATGCCGCCATTAATATCCGCTGGCAGATTGTTCCAAATCGCATTTAATCTTTCCGCAACCTGTTGCCTAGCCCAGTAAATATCCGTGCCATCGGCAAAGTCCACGGTAATGTCCGTAAGTGCATATTTGGCTACTGCCCTCAGCATGGTTTGCTTAGGAATACCCAACATCTCGACTTCAATGGGAGCGGTAATGCGTGCCTCGACCTCTTCTGGGGTCATCCCCGGCGCTTTAATGATGATTTTAACTTGCGTAGTAGAAACATCCGGAAAGGCATCTATCGGCAACTCTTTAAAAGAGTAAGCGCCTGCTGCGATAAGCAGCACCGTGAGTAGCAACACCAATAAGCGCTGCGTAAGAGCAAACTGAATAAGTTTATTAAGCATACAAAAACTCGCTAGATTAAAATACCGTTCAAAGCTTATTGTGCAAGACTGCTATACCAAGCAGCCTTAATGGTAGCCGTTCCCCTCACCGCCACTTTTTCTTTGCCAGTCAAGCCGCCACGAATAATGACTTGTTCGGCCTGTTCGCTCACCACGATTACCGGTGTCGCAATAAATCCTTTGGCCGCTTGCACAAAAACATAGCCATTCTTGCCATTTCGAACCAATGAAGTTTTTGGCACCGCATAGTGTGTTGCATCCCCCTCACCAAGCAACTCCACCTCCACAAACTGCCCTGGCGAAAGCTTATCCACCCCCACTGTAATTTCTGCCCGTAAATGTACCGTTTGGTCGTTACGATTCACACTGCGGATGATGGTCGTAATCTTGCCTGAAGCTTGATATTTTGGGATGTTCACGCTCATGCCTTGCTTAACAAAGTGTAGAATATCAAGCGGCGCATGAATCTCCAGCCACAACGGCTTGAGTCTGGCAATGCGATAAATAGGCATGCTTACGTCTACCCGCTGACCAACAGCCGCCATCTGCTCTATCACGACACCATCTATCGGTGAGCTCAACATTAAACCACTGCTTAGCTCGCCATGCATTTCCAGTTTCGAAATTGCGCCGTCCCCCATGCCAGCCATGCTGAGCGCTTGCCTGCGTTGTTTTATTTCAACGGACAGTTCTTGATGCCCACTTTCAGTGCTTAACACGCGCCGTTCAGCAATAATGCCGTCTTTATATAACTCACGATCGCGATCAAGCATATTCTTGCTCAACTGGTGCTGCGTTCTGCCACGAAGGTAATCGCGCTGAAGCGCTACCAGTTCAGCACTATGGATACGCCCTATCGTCTGACCGCGCTTTACTGATTGTCCGGCTGTCACATAAAGCGCATCCACCAGACCACTTTGCGGCGTGCTCACAACATGCTCTTGGTCAACGGGAATCACTATCTCCCCTGGCAATTGCTTGCTCATGACTGGGCTGGCCGCAACTAGAGATGTCACCGTAATGCCTAGCGTTTGCATCTGCTGAGCATTAATGGCGACAAGGTCATTGGCACTGGCTATCGACGCCTGGCAAAGCATTAAAGCGGTTAAGGAAATGGGGATGATTTTTTTCAAGGCAAAACTCCAATGGCTTGGTTATATCGAGCAATATTCCATTGCTGTTGTGTGCGTAAACTTGTCAGTGCACGCTCTGCCTCATAAGCGACGGATTGGCTACGTAACAAACTCACAAGATCGGACTCACCTAAAGAAAATGACTTTCTAGCTAACTGCAATCCGTCTTGCGATAACTTGTGCTGTTGTTCCACAAGAATAAGTTGAGCACTGATGGTCTCTAAATTATGTTTGGCTTCATGGAATGCGCTTACAAGCAACAAACGGCGGCGCTCGCGCTCGCTCATGGCTTGCGCAATCTCCATCTCTGCGCTTGCCAGCATGGGTGCCGATCGCACTTGTGCATCCAGCGGAACGCGAATGGATACGCCTACGCTGTCGTTATAGAGCTGGTCAAAAGCACCACGCTCACGCCTGGCATTAATTAACACTTGCGGGTTCTCACGTCTTTCGATTCGCACTAGATCACGCTGCCCATTAGCCACTTCAGTTTTTGAATTGGCTTCAACCAACCAAGGGTGAGTATCATCAATGTTTTCTTTTGCGTTGAGCGTCTCTGCAAAAGACTGCGGTAGCTCTTTCAAACCAGTCAGCATCCAATAACGGTGCTCAGCATGCTGTAACTCCGCTTTAACGCGCAATAAAATGGTGCTGGCCCCTAAGGTAATATTTTTGGCCATCATCACGTCTGTTTTAGCCAATTCGCCAGCCTGCCAACGCTTTTCCACATCGCCTTGCAATGCTTGAGCGGTTTGGTATTGCGATTCAGCTAATGCCACATCACCGTCTAGCATGCCTATGCTCCAAAGCGCATCGCGCACTTGCCCAGCGACATCCAAAGCCAAACTATTGCGCGATGATTCCAGTTCATTTTTAACACCACGCGCCATCGTTTCTCGAGCCGCGCGTTGATCTGGCATCCAGACAGGCAACTCAAGACCAACTTCCCACTGATTGAGATTACGGTTACTGCCCACCACATCGTTTTGATGCCCAAAAATAACAGCCGGGGCGGCTGGCAATAAGCCACTGGCCTGCAGATTCCTAGCCTCGACCACGCCCGAACTCGCCTTGAACACCCGTTGCTTTGGATGATGCGCAACCGCCTGACTCACCACGTCAGACAGAGACAGTTTTTGATTGCGCTCCAACTTAAACGATTCGTCTGCTGGACTGGTGATTGGCAATAAAAGTAAAAGGGTTAAAACTAAGGAATGAGGAGCTCGCATGATGATACAGCCAAAAAATAACATTATTTATTCTCGAATAATTCGCATCATGGCCACCTGCCACGAATAATGCACGCATTCTATTAAATCATTCTTAAGTGAACCTTAAGCGTTTTGAAGCGCTATTTAACAATAAAATGCTCGCGGTAGTACTTCAATTCATCTATCGATTCGTAAATATCGGCTAAAGCCTCGTGCTTGCTGGTTTTTTTAAAGCCCGCATAAATCGCTGGCTTCCAACGTCTGGCCAACTCTTTAAATACACTGACATCCAAATTACGGTAATGGAAATACTTTTCCAAATCCGGCATATAGCGCGCCATAAAGCGACGGTCTTGGCAAATCGAGTTGCCGCACATGGGCGATTTACCGGCCGGCACCCACTCTTTTAAAAAGGCCAACATCTGCAAACTGGCTTGTTCTTCGTCTAAGCTGGACTCTTTAACTTTCTGGATCAAACCGGAACGGCCGTGCGTGCCCTTATTCCAAGCATCCATGCCGTCCAACACCGCATCACTCTGATGCACGACCAGCACCGGCGACTCAGCCAAGACATTTAATTCGGCGTCGGTGACCACCACGGCCAATTCTAGAATACGGTCAGAATCGGGCAATAAGCCACTCATCTCCATATCCAGCCAAATTAAATTGTTCTGATTGGTGCTATTAGTCAATTCTGCCATCATGATTTCCATTAAAATTAAATTTTTTAAATAACTGCCGTGAACCATCGCATCGATAATGCTTCACAATGTGCACATATTAACTGAACTTAACTTAACCATGCCTTTTACCCTTATTTTTATTAGCCTACTAACGGCTTCCATCTTAATGCGCCTATGGCTTGCCGGCAGACACATTCGCCATGTGCAACAACACCGAAATCAAGTGCCAGCAGCTTTCAGCGCCACCATCGCACTGGATGCGCATCAAAAAGCCGCTGACTACACGACGGCTAAAGCAAAATTAAGCTTATCCGAGGGTTTGCTACAAGCCCTGCTGCTAGTCGCCTTCACCTTGGGTGGTGGCCTGCAATTAATAGACCTCTACTGGCGCGATATTTTAGCCGAACCAGCCATCCTACGCGGGGCGTTGGTCATTTGCAGTGCTATGCTGATCAGCAGCTTGATCGATTTACCCTTTGATTATTACAAAACTTTTGTCATCGACGAAAAGTTTGGTTTTAATAAGATGACTGTTTCCATGTTCGTAATGGATTTGATTAAACACAGCTTGCTGGGCCTAGCCTTAGGTGGGCCGATTTTATTATTGGCCTTATGGCTAATGCAAGGCGCGGGAGAGTATTGGTGGCTGTATTTATGGTTGGTCTGGAGCGCGTTTAACTTAATCATGCTGGCCGTCTACCCCACATTTATTGCCCCCTTGTTTAATAAATTCAGCCCCCTGACAGATCTCAGCCTAAAACAGCGCATTGAATCCCTGTTAACTAAATGTGGCTTTAAATCACAAGGCTTGTTTGTCATGGACGGTTCGTCTCGCAGCAGTCATGGCAACGCCTATTTCACCGGCTTTGGCGCTTCAAAACGGGTGGTGTTTTTTGACACTTTATTAGCACGCTTAAACGCCGATGAAATAGAAGCGGTGCTGGCCCATGAGCTGGGGCATTTTAAGCATCATCACGTGATGAAACGCATCGCCATGCTGTTTTCCATGAGCTTTTTAGGTTTAGCCTTACTCGGTTGGTTGATGCAACAACCGTGGTTTTATAGCGGCCTGGGCGTTGAGATGGCTAGCACCTACATGGCTTTAATGCTGTTTTTGCTCATCTCACCGGTGTTTTTATTTTTACTACGGCCCTTTATGGCCAGCTATTCACGTAAAAACGAATTTGAGGCCGATGCTTATGCGGCCAAACAAGCCCAAGCAAAAGATTTGATTAGCGCCTTGGTCAAGCTTTATCGAGACAACGCTTCCACCCTGACCCCGGACCCACTGCATTCGGCATTTTATGACTCGCATCCGCCGGCCAGCATACGGATTTCCAAATTGTCAGCGTATACTGGCTAGCATAGCCTTAAGCTCAATTCCTCGCCGCCCAACAATTTGTCCAATTTAAGCACCCCACAGTCTGCCTTCATTGCGCCTTTACAAGGCACGGTAGTGGCTGCCTATGGCAAACGTTTTCAAGTTGAATTGGCGGATAGGCAAACCATCAGCTGCGTGACCCGTGGCAAAAAAACCGATTTAGCCTGTGGTGACAGGGTAAACTTGCAGCTAACCGATAGGCACGAAGGGGTGATAGACAGCACTTTGCCGCGCACGAGCTTGCTCTACCGCAGCAATGCCTACAAAAGCAAACTACTGGCGGCCAATGTCACGCAAATCATCATCGTGCTGGCTACCCAGCCCAGCTTTTATGAGGCTTTATTAAATCGCTGCCTGATTGCCGCCGAGGCGGCCCATATTAAGCCGCTCATCTTGCTTAATAAATGCGATCTGGCTGACAACGCGCAAGCCAAACAAAAACTAGCTTTGTACAGTGGCCTGGGCTATCCCGTGCTGGCTTTATCAGCCAAAGAAGACATTGCCAGCTTAAGACCTTATCTGCAAGGCCAGGCCAGCATTTTAGTCGGCCAATCCGGCATGGGTAAATCCACCATCATCAATGCCTTATTGCCTGACGCTGCCGTGCGCACCAGGGAAGTCAGCTTGAGTTTGGACAGCGGCAAACACACCACCACCGCAGCGCATTTATACCACTTAGATGCGCACAGCCATTTAATCGACTCCCCTGGCCTGCAAGAATTTGGCTTGCACCACTTGAGCACAGACGAATTGGAACACGCCTTCATTGAATTTAGGCCGCACTTAGGCAAATGCCGATTCAACAACTGCAAGCACTTGCAAGAGCCCGATTGCGCGATTAAACAAGCCTTAACTAAGGGTCAAATCAGCCCGGAAAGGCTGGCCATTTACCAACTGCTACGCGCTGAAATCGAGCATTAACCTAGCCGACTTAAGCCCATCCATAAAAAGCGCAGTTGGCGTATAATCTCGCTATTCATTTTTCAAGTAGCCCCTCATGCAAATTACCACCCGCCTAGAATTTGACGCCGGCCACCGTATTCCTAGCCATAAAAGTCAATGTAAAAACTTGCATGGCCATCGCTACGCCATTGAAATCACCTTATCCGGCGACATCATTAGCCAGCCCGATGCTTCTGACAACGGCATGGTCATGGATTTTTCTGAGGTGAAAGCCATCGCTAAAACGGCCGTAGTGGACGTTTGGGACCATGCTTTTTTGGTGTATCAGCACGACGCGGAAGTGCTGAATTTTTTGAACAGCTTAAGCCAGCACAAAACCGTCATTTTCCCCACGGTGCCGACGGCGGAAAACATGGCCAACGAGGCGTTTCGGATACTCAAAAGCCGCTACCTAGACAGTTATGGCACGCATTTAACATTGGAAAAAGTGCGCTTGTATGAAACGCCTAACAACTGGGCAGACGCCTTAGGCTAATTCTTCACCACGCTCGGCGTAATGCTTGGCTACCCAGTGGCGGTATTCGCCGCTGGTCACATTGTTCACCCAAGCCTGATTGTCCAAATACCAATTCACCGTTTTCTCTATGCCCGACTCAAAGCTTTCTTCAGGCTTCCAGCCCAATTGTTGGTGAATCTTGCTGGCGTCTATCGCGTAGCGCTGATCATGGCCTAATCGGTCTTCTACGAAAGTGATTTGCTCGGCATAGGATTTGCCGTCTGGCCGCGGTTTTTTTGCGTCTAAAATGCGGCATAAGGTTTCGACCACGGCGATATTCGGCTTCTCGTTCCAGCCACCAACGTTATAAACCTCACCCACTTGCCCCGCTTGTAACACCCGGCGTATGGCCGCGCAGTGGTCGGTGACATACAGCCAATCACGCACCTGTTGCCCAGTACCGTAAATGGGCAAAGCTTTGCCAGTCAAGGCATTGTGTATCACCAGTGGGATCAACTTCTCAGGAAAATGATGGGGGCCGTAATTATTAGAGCAATTGGTGGTGAGCGTAGGCAAGCCATAGGTATGGTGGTAAGCCCGCACCAAATGATCCGAGGCCGCTTTGGATGCGGAATAAGGGCTATTGGGCGCGTAGGCATGGGTCTCGGTAAACGCCGGGGCGCTGGCCGTTAAGGAGCCGTACACTTCGTCGGTGGACACGTGTAAAAATCGGAAGTCCCGCCGCTGCGCATGGTTTAATTGAGACCAATAGGCACGTACCGCTTCTAATAAATGAAAGGTGCCCAGCACATTGGTCTGAATGAAATCTTCTGGCCCATGTATGGATCTATCCACATGGCTTTCAGCGGCAAAATTGACGATGGCTGCAGGCTGGTGCTTGATCAGCAACTCCGCCAACAAGGCTTGATCAGCAATATCGCCATGCACAAACACATGCTGCGGATTGTGCTGCACCGTGGTCAAATTATCTAAATTGCCGGCGTAGGTCAGTTTATCTAGATTAATCACCGTGCCTAGGCCTAATTTTAGCCATTCCAGCACAAAATTAGCGCCTATAAAACCCGCCCCACCGGTTACCAAAATGGTTTTATTCATGCCCAGTTTCCTTACTTTCCAACATTGCCGGCGAGGCCAGCGTGGTCCACAAACAATTGCCCGCTTTAGCTAACGCGCCCAGGTAAGCCGTATGCACCTCAAGCTCCGCTGAATCAGCCAATCTCACCAAGGAGGCATGGTTTAATTTAGGCCTAAGTTCACTGGCATGGCTTAGAGCGGGTTTATCCATGCCTATCATGAGGCTTTCTTGACCGCGGGTCATGGCCATGTATACGTCAGCCAGCAATTCCGCGTCCAGAAGTGCGCCATGCAAGGTGCGTTTTGAATTATCAATAGCGAAATGCCGACACAAGGCATCCAAGCTATTGCGCTGACCAGGACGCATGTCTTTGGCTAGTTTAAGGGTGTCGGTAATCTTGGCCACTACGCTTTCTAAGGGTTTTTGCTCGATCAAACCCAGTTCGCAATTCAAGAAACCCACATCAAATGGCGCGTTATGCATAATCAATTCGGCGTCGGCAATAAACTCCAGCAATTCGCCCACGATGTCGGGAAAGCGCGGTTTATCTTGTAAAAACTCCAGCGAAATGCCGTGCACCTCTTGTGCGCCCTGATCTATTTCTCTATCGGGATTTAAATAATAATGAAAATGCTGCTTGGTTAAGCGACGGTTAACCACCTCCACGGCGGCAATTTCAATGATTCTATGGCCTTGCGCCGGGTATAAGCCTGTGGTTTCCGTATCTAAGAAGATTTGCCGCATGCTGCCCCTGCCTCTAACAAAATTTGCTCCACACCCTTATTGGCCAAGCTGTCTGCGCGCTCATTACCGACGTTACCGGCATGGCCTTTTACCCATATCCATTGCACCGTATGTTGCTGCGCCAAACCGTCTAACACTCGCCACAAGTCATCATTTTTAACCGGCTTTTTATCTGCGGTACGCCAGTTTCTGGCTTTCCAACCGACTATCCACTCGGAAATGCCTTTTTGCACGTACACCGAATCCGTGTACACCTTGGCATGGCAACTGCGGTTCAAGGCCTCCAAAGCCCGAATCACGGCGGTCAACTCCATGCGATTGTTGGTGGTCAACAAATCGCCACCAAACAATTCTTTTTCCTGGCCGGCGTAGCGTATCCAAGCTCCCCAACCGCCTGGGCCTGGATTGCCCTTGCAAGCGCCGTCTGCATATATTTCCACTTCTTTAGTCATGCTCATGTTCTTAGTATTGCTTTCTTATTTTTCACGCGATTTAGATTGCCTGGTATTGGTTTTAGGGCTGACTGAAAGTAAATTGGCCTTGGCCGATTGCTTCCAATTTGGCTTAATCGGCATCATACCAACAACGCGCTTTTTTGCGACCACAAAATACACACCGCCCCCACCTGAAAACCCATGCCGCGCCAGTTTATCCATAAAGGCGAAACGTTTATGCCAAGCCAAATTCTCAATCGGCGGCACATGGCAACAGCTTTGCACTACCACCACCTCAAACCCCAACAGCACCAACCAATCTTTTAAACGGTTTAAAGCAATAAAATCCCCATACCAAGGGTAATCTAAGGGTTTGTAAAACAGTTTTTTTAAAGCAGCACAAACGCCCCAAGTACTCATGGGATTGAACCCAGAAATAATGAGGTGGCCTTCTGGCATCATCACCCTAGCGGCTTCGCGTAAAGTTTGGTGCGGGCGCTCACTGAATTCCAATCGATGCGGAAGCAGCAATAGGTCCACACTCATTTCAGCAAAGGGTAAAAAATCATCGCAACACGCCAGATCAGGTGGCGACACGGGCTTAATTAAGCAAGCGTTAGTGGGAGCCGCCACCTTGTAACGGTGTGCTATGCGTGAGTTGCTAAGCAAATCCATTTGCAGACTGCCGATTTGCACGGCATTAAAACCAAACAAATCGCACACCGCTTGATCGTACAACAACTGCTCTTGGGCCTGCAAATACTGACCTACAGTCGAATCAAAGCGGTCCTTTGGCTGCGCGCTGGCTATTGACATTTTATCGGGTAAACCAAATGATAGGCGGTATGCATCATAATCTGCAAATTATACCCATTCCTGCCTTTAAGGATAACTATATCTGGCTTATGCATAATGGTCAGCAAGCGGTCGTAATAGATCCAGGCGATGCTCTGCCTGTCATGGAGACGCTGACACAGTTAAAACTCAATCTGCATAGCCTACTCATCACCCACCATCATCAAGATCATATTGCTGGCGTGGAAAGCTTACTACAGGCTTATCCTAAAATAGAAATTTACGCACCAAAATTAGAGCACTATGATTTTAAGCACCACCCTGTTTGCGAAGCCGACGTGATTAACCTGCCGCCCTTAGACCTTAGCTTTACCGTCATGGCATTGCCAGGGCACACGCTGGGCCATGTCGCGTATTACGCAGAAAACAGTCGGGCCGGCAATCTGCTGTTTTGCGGCGACACTTTATTCGGCGCCGGTTGCGGGCGTTTGTTTGAAGGTACAGCGGCACAAATGTACGACTCCTTACAGAAACTCGCCGCCTTAGCCCCCAGCGCTCAGGTCTATTGCAGCCATGAATACACCTTGCGCAACATCGAATTTGCCATCACGTTGGAGCCAGGCAATCGGGCACTGCAGGCGCGCAGGCAGCAAACCCAAGAACTGCGGCAACGTGGGCAACCCAGTCTACCCTCCACCATCGCACTCGAACTCATGACCAATCCATTCTTGCGCTGCCATACCGAAGAAATTCGAATCGCCAGCCAGCTAAACGACACCAAGCCGCTGGCCGTATTTAGCCGAATAAGAGAATTAAGAAACCTATATTAATCATAAAGATATTATGATAATTTAAAGTGATTATTAAATAGATATAACTTGACTTTGCTGGCATTATTTTTTAACATGCTCATCTTAAATCCAGCGCAGATTAAGTGTGCTGCCAGCCCACCCACTTAGCCTAAGCCCTCATTGACTAAACTTTCAATCCAATTCATCCCTTGCCTCATTTTAGCCAGCAGCGCCTATTTATTGGGGGCGGTCGCTCATGCTGAATCCAATGTTGTTGGCGAGGAAATCACCATTTCTGCTGAAGAGCTAATAAAGCCTAACAACAAAGACCTTAACGCCATTGATAATGGACCGACAAAAAAAGTCCCTAGCAACAACGTCAGCATAACGCCAGATCCCTTGCACCCCGCCACGGACGAGCCTGCTGCCATTATCGTTATTAATAGCGAGGATTTGTGGCAACGCATTAAAGAAGGTTATGCTATGCCGGATTCCACATCCAAGCTGGTTGCCAATCACGAACAATGGTATAGCACACGCCCAGACTACATCAGGCGCATGGTGGAACGCAGTCAAAAGTATTTATTTCACATCGTAGAAGAGGTGGGAAAACGCGGCATGCCCACAGAAATTGCTTTATTGCCCATGATAGAGAGCGCCTACAATCCACAAGCTTATTCCAGAAGCAAGGCTTCCGGCATTTGGCAATTCATCCCTTCGACCGGCAAGCACTTCGGATTGCAGCAAAACTGGTGGATAGACAACAGGCGTAACGTCATCGTCGCCACCGATGCGGCCCTGACCTATTTGCAAAAACTGCACGGCATGTTTGGCTCTTGGGATTTGGCGCTGGCCGCCTACAACGCTGGCGAAGGCACGGTAGGTCGAGCGATAGAGCGCAATCGCAGATTGGGCTTGGGCACGGATTACGAAAGTTTAAATTTACCGCCTGAAACTAGAAACTACGTACCCAAGCTACAAGCCGTCAAAAATATCATGACCAACCCTGGCAAATACGGTTTAAAAATACAAACCATAGCCAATACCGCCTACTTCACTCGCGTTGCCGCCCCCGCGCAAATCGACGCGCATTTGGCCGCCAAATTAGCCCAAATCAGCGACGAAGAATTTTTAGCGCTCAACCCTAGCAACAACAGGCCGCTCATAGACAATAATGATGAAAAGCATGAATTGCTATTGCCCATTCTGGCCGCGCAAACGTTTAGAGACAATTTAGCCAACTACAATAAACCGCTGGTAAGCTGGAAAACTTATTTAGCTAAACGTGGCGAACGCATGGAAAAAATTGCGGCGAAATTTGGCATCCAACTGGCAAAATTGCGTAATGTTAACAACCTGCCCAGTCAAAATAAGATAAAGAAATCGTCCACCATACTGGTGCCTAACGGCAATAGCACCGATTTTAGTCCTAATAGTGTTGCATTAAAACCCGTGGAAATTCATGACAACAACCTAAGCAACCCCAGCGCCATTAATCTTTCAGACATGAGCAACACCACCGCCCTCAACTTGGAAGCAAATGCAGCGGAAAGAAATGTAGCTGAACATGCCAACGACACCGGAGCGACAAAACCAGCCAACGTCACGCACTTGGTTAAACCAGGGGAAACCCTTTTTGCCATCGCCAGGCAGTACCATGTCAGCACAGAAGAGATCCTGCAAGCCAACGCCTTAGTCAGTCCAGACCTTAAAATCGGGCAATTATTGGCCATATACGGCACGGCAACGGAAGCGGGGCCTGTCGAAAAAGCCAGCCCTAAGACAAATATAAAAGCGAAGAAACACAAAAGCAAAGCCAAGAAAGTTAAGAAAACCAAGAAAAAGCGTCATTCATCCGCAAAAAATAAATGATTTAGGCCATGTTCATTCATCTAAAACAACACCGCTTATATACACTAGGGCTGTTCTTGTTTAGCACCATGCTAATTACGGCATGCGGCGATGCCACCGATGACGCCAAACAAAACACCCCAATAGGCTACAGCACCGCCTATGCGGCCGCACCTGGCGGCATGCTAATAGACGCCATGGCAGGCGAACCCAGTGGCTTGATCGCCATGATAGCCGGGGAATCCGCGGCATCCGCCATTGCTGGCAATCTATTTAACAGTTTGCTGAAATACGACAAAAACTTAGACCTGACTGGCGAACTGGCGCAATCATGGGAAGTGTCGGCCGATCAGAAAACCATCACCTTTCATCTAAAACCCAATCTCAAATGGGCAGACAACCATCCCCTAAGCAGTGCAGACGTGTTGTTCACTTGGCAAAAAGTGACCGATGACCATACCCGCACCCCTTATGGCGCCGATTTCAAATTAGTCAGCAAAGCCGAAGCCCCGGACGCCCAGACCTTTCGGGTCACTTACGCGGTGCCCTATGCCCCGGCGCTAGACACTTGGGCTGGTTTGCATATCTTGCCCAAGCACTTATTAGAAAATCAAGACATTAACAATACGGCTTTTGCCCGCCATCCTGTAGGCAGCCATTACTACACATTAGCCCTTTGGAAAAATGGTCAGTATTTAAAATTAAGTCGCAACCCTAATGCCAGCCAAGGTCAAGCGCAGATAGATCATTTGCTATCCCGCATCATTCCCGATAAAGCGGCGCAATTTTTAGAGCTAAGCGCCGACAACATAGACTCCATGGTCTTGAATCCTATTCAATACGCGAGGATTTTTCCATCCCGACCCGATCTTAAAAAAAATATCGCGCTGTATAAAGAACTGGGTAATAGTTATTCTTACTTGGGCTTTAATTTAAAACGCAAACCGTTTGATGATATACGCGTGCGGCAAGCCATCAACTACGCCATCGATAAACAAGAAATCATCGATGGGGTATTGCTAGGTTTGGGTGAGCCGGTGGCCTCCCCTTACAAACCGGGCACACGCTGGAGCAACCCCGACCTTAAGCCTTACCCATACGACCCAAACAAAGCCCGTGCCTTGCTACGCGAAGCCGGCTTTGCTGACACAGACGGCGATGGCCTATTGGATAAAGACGGCCAGCCATTTAGTTTTGAAATCCTCACCAATCAAAATAAAGAACGCGAGATGACGGCGGTTTTAATTCAACGCCGTCTGAAAGAGGTGGGCATAGAGGTGAATATACGGGTGCTGGAATGGGCCAGTTTTTTAGGGCGTTTTATCAAACCCAAACAGTTTGACGCGGTGGTATTGGGCTGGAGCCTATCCTTAGACCCAGACCAATACGGCATTTGGCATAGCAGCCAACAAGCGCCTGGCCAATTCAATTTTATCAGTTACAGCAACCCGCAAGCAGACAAACTGCTAGAAGCGGGCCGCGTAGAATTAAATCCAGAAAAACGCATGAAAATTTACCACGAATTTTCAAAAATACTGCTGCAAGATAGCCCGGTGGTTTATTTATCCGCTGGCTACGGCTTATCGGCCATACATAAACGCGTCAAAGGCATTAGCAATCCGGCACCGCCAGCGGGTATAGGCCATAACACCTATGAATGGTATATTCCCAAAGCCTATTCCCGTAACGAAATAAATGAACATTAGCCTATCATGCTGATTTACTTGTTAAAGCGTATATTCTGGATGTTGCCATTATTACTGGGCATCAGTTTAATTTCATTCTTTATCATGCACTTAGCCCCTGGCGACATCACTACCAGCGAGGCCAGTTTTAACCCTAAAGCCAGCGAAGAGTCCAGGCAAAAATTACGCGCCTTGTACAACCTAGACAAGCCAATAATCGTGCAATACGGGCTGTGGGTTAAGCGTATGGCTAGCCTGGATTTTGGCCACTCATTTGCATCACACCAACGTCCAGTATTTTGGCAAAGCCGTGACAAAGACGGCCAAGTCACGCCCGGCATGATACAAGAAGCCTTGCCCATTACCTTATTAATCAATGTGTTAAGCTTGTTATTCATCATAGGCATAGCCTTGCCATTAGGGGTCATCTCCGCTTTAAAGCAAAACCAATGGGCAGACCGTAGCATCACCCTATTCGTTTTTATCGGCTTTGCCATACCAGGCTTTTGGCTGGCATTGATGCTCATGTACTGGACCGGCGTGCAGCATAGCTGGTTGCCTATTTCCGGCCTGGAGAGCATGGGCCATGAAAACCTAGCTTGGCCAGCACAAATTTTGGACACGCTGAGGCATCTCATCTTGCCGGTGTTTATTTCCGCCATTAGCGGCTTAGCCAGCATATCGCTGTTTGTCAGAAACGGCATGCTCGATGTCTTGCATCAAGACTACATCACCACTGCACGCGCCAAAGGTTTAAACGAACACCACGTTATTTACCGCCATGCCTTGCGCAACGCCCTACTGCCGCTGATTACCATTTTTGGTTTAAGCATACCCGGCTTGATAGGTGGATCGGTCATCGCTGAAAGTATTTTTGCCATCCCAGGCATGGGCAAACTGTTTTATGATGCGGTGTTAATGCGCGATTTCCCAGTGATTATGGGCATCCTAAGCATAGGCGCCATACTGACCATGCTGGGTAATTTACTGGCAGACATTTCTTACGCATGGGCCGACCCTCGCGTAAGACGTGGGGTGATGTAATGAAAATCATCTGGCGAAACCCACTGACCTTAATCGGCTTCATTATCATTATTAGCATATTGCTACTGGCATTAATAGCCCCGCTTATTGCGCCTTATGACCCCAACGCCATCAATGTGAAAGCGATCTTATTGGCGCCCACCGGCCAGCACCTGATGGGCACAGACGGTTTGGGGCGTGACGTGCTTTCCCGCATGCTGTACGGCGCACGCATCTCACTGATGGTTGGTTTTGTGGCCGTCGGTATCGCCACCGTAATAGGCATTCTATTGGGCGCCATAGCGGGCTTCTACCGTGGCTGGCTGGACACATTCATCATGCGTACGGTGGATGTCATGCTGTCGATTCCAACCTTTTTCCTAATTTTAGCCGTCATTGCCTTTTTAAACCCATCCATCTGGAACATCATGATAGTCATAGGTTTGACGTCGTGGATGGGGGTGACACGCTTAGTCCGGGCGGAATTTTTGAGCTTGCGTAATCGAGAATTCATACTGGCCGCTCAAGCACTAGGCGCTAAAGATTTTAGACTCATTTTTAGGCACTTATTGCCCAACAGCTTAACGCCCATTATCGTCAGCTCAATATTGGGTATTGCCAGTGCGGTTTTAGTGGAATCTGGCCTAAGCTTTTTAGGCCTTGGCGTGCAAGCCCCGCAGGCCTCCTGGGGCAACATCTTGACCGACGGCAAAGAGTACATCCAATTCGCTTGGTGGCTATCGCTGTTCCCAGGCTTAGCCATACTGCTGACCGTGTTAGGCTATAATTTGCTTGGGGATGGTTTACGTGATGCGTATAATCCCAGAAGCAATCAACATTAGCCTACGGAATTTAAAGACTTACAATAGGGATAAACGTTATGGGATTTTTAGCAGGTAAAAAGATATTAATCGCTGGTCTATTGAGCAACCGCTCAATCGCTTACGGCATCGCCGAAGCGATGAAACGCGAAGGCGCAGAACTGGCATTCACCTACCAAATGGAAAAACACCAGGACCGCGTGGCAAAACTGGCGGCTGATTTTGGCTCAAACTTGCTATTCCATTGCGACGTGGCCGAAGACAGTCAGATTGAAGCGCTATTTCCAGCCATAGCCAAACATTGGGATGGCATAGACTGCATCGTGCATTCGGTGGCCTTTGTGCCCAAAGATGCGTTAGATGGCGACTACCTAGAAAAAGTCACCCGTGAAAATTTCCGCATTGAGCAAGACATCAGCTCCTACAGCTTTGCTGCGCTAGCCAAAGCCGCCTACCCCATGATGGCAGGCAGAAACGGCAGCCTATTAACGGTGAGCTACCTAGGCGCCGAACGCACCATGCCCAACTACAATGTCATGGGGCTAGCCAAAGCTAGCTTAGAAGCCAACGTACGCTATATGGCGCAAAGTCTTGGTCCTAAAGGCATACGCGTTAATGCGGTGTCTGCCGGCCCGATTAAAACCTTAGCTGCCTCTGGCATTGCTGATTTTGATAAGATGATAGGCTTTAATGAAAAGCATGCGGCTTTGCGCCGCAACGTCACCATAGAAGAGGTAGGCAATGCGTCGGCCTTTCTTTGCAGCGATTTGGCGTCTGGCATCACCGGGGAGATCACCTACGTTGATGGCGGCATGAACATTACCGCCGCAGGGTCGATAGATTAAACGTGCAATCCAATCAAAAAGGCCGCTTAAAGCGGCCTTTTTTATTGGATCTGTCAGCGCCTATTATGGCTGCGACAACAACAATCTTTCATTAACCGTTACCTTTGCTTTTAGACGCAACGATTCTTTGTAGGCAGCTAAATACTCACTGCTCAAAGCCGCATTGAGCTCACTTTTTGCCGTGCTTAAGGCATCAGCGTCGCCAGCTAGAGCGGTATCGATTTTAAGCACCTTAAGCAACAAATAACCTTGCTTGCTGTCTGCCAGTCCTGAATAGGCGGGCAGTTTGGCGGCATTCGTTTTAAACGCTAGGCCCATGGCCAAATCGGTTAAGCCTTGGGCATTTTTTCTATCCACCGTCACTTCCGGTATCCACTCTATGCCAGACACGGTTTTGCCTGCTTGTAAATCTTGCAATGCCGCTTCGCCTTTAGCTTTAGCTAATTTTGCCGCCGCTTCTAGTTTAAGCAAGGATTCAATGCCGGCTTTCACTTCATCGAAACTTCTAGGCGTCGCTGGCTTGTATTCGATTAAACGCGCCGCCACCAAGTGATTGGATGAGACTTCCACCGCTTCGGTATTACGATGGTCTTTGAGCACCTCATCGGAAAAAATCAAGGCCATTATTTTTTGATTGTTCTTGAAAAACTTGGCCCCGCTTTCACGATTTAACCAATCCGATTGTTGCACTTGCCCACCAAAGGATTTGGCCGCCGGTTGCAAACTGCCGGATTGTTCATAAACCAAATTACTGAACACTTCCGCTTGCTTAACAAATTCATCTTGGGCTTTTTGATACATTAAATCGCCTTTGATTTGCGGTTTCAAACTGGTGTAATCGCTACTAGTACCGGTGATTTCCGTCACTTTAATAATATGGTAACCAAACTCCGATTCAACCAAGCCGCTGATTTTATTCACTTTCATGCCAAAAGCCGCGTCTTCGAATGGCTTCACCATGGCGCCACGAGCGAAACTGCCTAAATCGCCACCTTTAACAGCCGAACCCGGGTCTTGTGAATGCTTAATGGCCAAGCTCTCAAAAGCTTTAGGATTTTTATTTAACTCGGCTAAAATTTCCTCAGCACGCGATTTAGCTTGTTGTTTTTGTGCTGGCGTTGCACTGACGCCGAAGCCAATTAAAATATGACTGGCCCGTCTTTGTTCATTGCCTGAAAATTTAGCGGCATTTTCATCGTAAAATTTCTTCACTTCGGCATCGTCAACGTTTACCTTGCGCATAAAATCGACCGCAGACATAGATAAGAATTCCACCCTAACCTGCTCTGGTACCAATAATTTGCTTTTGTGTTGCTCGTAATACGCTTTGACCTCAGCCGGGGTCACGGTCACTTGATCAAGAAAATCTTTGGTTTTAATTTCAGCCACGCTGACCACCCGTTGCTGATTGCTTAATTTAATGGCGCTGTCCAAACGGGAGTGTGTAGCAAAGCCTATTTTCGTTAAGCCATCTTGCGCTTGCTGCGTCAGCATGTCAGCCCGTATACCGGCTTCAAATCGTGTGGGCGTCAGTTGATTCTGGCTTAAGGTTTGGTCGTAGAGTTCTTGTGAAAAATTGCCGTCTTTTTGAAATTCTGGCATGCCGGTAATATAAGTGGCGAGCTGAACATCGCTGATGGCAAATTTTGCGCGGCGTATTTCATCGTTTAACAATTGCTTGTTGATGAGTTGGTTGAGCACCAAGGATTTCACTTCAGGGCCATCAAGCTGAGCCTGATCAAACTTGCCTTCCGTCTGCAAACGACTGCGCGTATTTTTCAAGGCGTTGTCGTATTCTTGTATGGATATATTATTGCCAGCCACTTTGGCCACCGCCACATTGCTGCCAGCACTGCTTAAATAAGAGTCTATGCCAAACAAGGCAAAAGGAATGGTAATCAAAGCCAATAACGCTTTTCCAGCCCAACCTTGGGCAACCGTACGAATTCTATCTAACATAACAACCCTACCCTTACTCTGCATTAAATGATTAAATTTAAGCCCATTTAAGGGCTTAAATCATTCTTTATACCAAACCGACAATATACCATAAGAGCTGGCTATTCTGCTCTATGCCATGCACTAGGACGTATAACAACACTTAAGCTTGGCACTGGTCGCTAAAAAGTGAAAATACAAATAAAAATAGCGAGTCCTAAGACTCGCTATTTTTATTTGGCGGAGCGGACGGGACTC
>SXVG01000049.1 GCA_005791685.1 Methylotenera sp.
CAATGAAGTTGCCCCCATATCCAGCCACGCGACCCTTTACGACACCGAGAAAGCCATCTTGCTCAAGGTGTTGGCAGACAGCCGTAATAATGTCTCGGAAGCCGCCCGCAAGCTAGGCATTACCCGCATGACCATGCGTTATCGCATGGATAAATACCAAATCAGCGCGAAAGCCGTTGAGTAGGTATTTTTTAAACCCATTAGCCACAGATGAACACGGATAAACACAGATAAAGTCAAAAACTGAATGGGTTTAATCTGTGTGCATTTGTGTTCATCTGTGGCTAAATTGTTTGGTTTTTCGGTGTCCATCTGTGGCCCATGGGTATGCGCGTTTAATAGCTAAGGCCTTGCATCAGCAATGACGGTATGGCCCTCGCATGGTATGATGGCATCAATTCAAAACGGAAAGAATTTCATGCAAATTGGTAGCCCATTAAGCCCGAATGCCACCCGTGTCATGCTGCTAGGCAGCGGCGAGCTGGGTAAAGAAGTCATCATTGCATTGCAACGTTTAGGCGTGGAAGTGATAGCGGTAGATCGCTACGAAAATGCCCCAGGCCAACAAGTGGCGCACCGTGCCTACACCATAGACATGACCGACGATGCTGCCTTAAGAGCATTGATAGCAAAAGAAAAACCACACTTGATAGTGCCGGAAATTGAAGCACTCAATACGGCCACCTTGGCAGACATTGAAGCCGCTGGCATGGCCACCGTGATTCCTACCGTTAAAGCCGTGCAACTGACCATGAACCGCGAAGGTATACGTCGTTTAGCGGCAGAAGAATTGGGTTTGCCCACCTCGCCTTATGCCTTCGCCCACAGCGAAGCCGAGCTACAAGCTGCCATTGATGCGGGCATAGGCTATCCGTGTTTCATCAAACCCACCATGTCATCCTCGGGCAAGGGCCAATCACGCATCACACTAGCGTCGGAAGTGAAAACCGCTTGGGACTACGCCGCCAGCGGCGGGCGCGTCAATCAAGGGGTGGTTATCGTCGAAGGGCAGATCGCTTTCGATTACGAAATCACCTTGCTTACCGTACGCGCTAAAAATGCCGCAGGCGAAATTGCTACTTATTTTTGTGAGCCTATAGGTCACGTGCAAGAAAAGGGCGATTACGTGGAAAGCTGGCAACCGCAAGCCATGACAGCGGGCGCTCTGGCGGAATCAAAACGCATTGCCAAAGCAGTGACCGACAGCCTAGGCGGCTTGGGTTTATTTGGCGTGGAGCTGTTTATTAAAGGCGACAGCGTGTGGTTCAGTGAAGTGAGCCCGCGGCCACACGATACCGGCATGGTGACCATGTGCAGTCAGCGTTTCAGTGAGTTTGATTTGCATGCGCGCGCCATATTGGGCCTGCCGGTGGAGGTAAGCTTGACGGCGCCAGGCGCCAGCGCGGTGATTTACGGTGGTCATGCCAGTAAAGACTTGATTTTTACTGGGGTGGATGCCGCCTTGGCTGTACCCAATAGCGATGTACGCTTGTTTGGCAAGCCGGAATCTTTTGTGAAGCGCCGCATGGGCGTGGCTTTAGCCACCGGTTGCGACGTGACGGAAGCTAGAGCACGCGCTAAATTGTCTGCTAGCTTGGTTAAGCCGGTAGCGGCTTAGGGTTAAACCTTGCACCACAGAGGCGAAAACCTAAAACCATTTAAGCGCAGATAAACGCAAATAAAACCAAGCATGAATAAAACCCATTGAGCCACAGATGCACACGGATAAACACAGATAAAACCCATCCTCGTCATTTCCAATGGATTGTTGGGTAGGTCGGAATTTATCCCGACAAATCTATCATTATGACTGCGGCTAAATGGTCTTAGGTTTTCTCTGTGTCTCTGTGGTGAATGGCTTTTAAAGTTGGCTGGAACCGTAGTTTAAAGAACCTCAAACCATGATAAATAAGATAGAAGAAGCGGGTAGCGCTAAAGCCACATTTTTCGAATTGCTAGGCGGTGAGGCAGGCGGCGCAATCAAAATTCGGGCCTTGGTCGAAGCCTTTTATGATGTCATGGACAGCGACCCCAAGGCCGCACCGATACGCGCCATGCACGCGGCCGATTTAACGGCTGCTCGTGAGAAGTTATTTATGTTTTTAGTGGGTTGGACCGGTGGCCCGCAGTTATACATAGAACGTTACGGCCACCCCATGTTGCGTAAGCGCCATTTACCGTTTGCCATCGATGAATCGGCACGCGATCAATGGATGTATTGCATGATACGTGCCATGCATCTGCAGGGTATGGACGATGCTTTAATGACTAAGCTGGCCGAGCAGCTGTATGGCGTGGCCGATTTTATGCGTAACCAATAACGATTAATGATGACCACAAGCCACTCCCCATCCGCTTTACTCGCCCAAGCCGACTGCCTACACAGTGCCGCTACGGTGGATGCGGCTATTAGCCGTTTAGCTCATGAGGTGACGGCCGTATTGGCGGATGCCAGCCCGGTGGTCATTTGCGTCATGACGGGCGGTCTGTTTTTTTCTGGGCAATTGCTCGCCCGGTTAAATTTCCCCTTGCACTTGGATTACGTGCATGCCAGCCGTTATCAAAACAGCACGGCGGGGAACGCCCTGACTTGGCAAGCTTTGCCTAAACTGGATTTAACGGATCGTACAGTTTTGCTGTTGGACGATATTTTAGATGAGGGCATTACCTTGCTGGCCATCAAGCAGCAATGCTTGGCGCTTGGCGCTAAACAAGTGCTGTCTGCGGTCTTGGTAGAGAAGGAATTGGCGCACGCTAAGCCCATACAAGCCGATTTCGTTGGGCTCATGGTGCCTAACCGCTATGTGTTTGGCTGTGGCATGGACGCCTACGGCTGGTGGCGTAATTTGCCGGCCATCTACGCGCTGAACTTAAAGTAGTAGCCTATGTTAAAATTAAGCCCTATTTAATCGAGCCCCATACTAATATGCCGCGTTTTCATGTGATTATTCCTGCTGCCGGTAATGGCAGTCGCATGGGCATGGATGCGCCTAAGCAATATTTAAGCTTGAATGGTAAGTCGCTTATTTGGCATGTGATTAAGCTGTTTGATCAAGCCAGTAAAATTAACAGCATACACATCGTATTAAGCGAAGGCGACGCGCATTGGCGTAGTACCTATTTAAATTTAAGCAACAAGGCGCAGGTACATTATTGTGGTGGCGAAACCCGCGCCATGACCGTGCTCAATGGCCTGCAGGCGATTGCTGACCAAGTGGACGATGACGATTGGGTGTTGGTGCACGATGCGGCGCGGCCGGGCTTGAGCAATGTATTATTGAATCAACTCATCAGCAGCTTGGAGAACGATGCGGTGGGCGGTTTGTTGGCTTTGCCTTTGGCCGATACTTTAAAGCGTGCCGATGGCGAGCAACGGGTAGCGGCCACCTTGCCACGCACCGATTTATGGCAAGCACAAACGCCGCAAATGTTTAGGTATGGCACGCTTAAAAAAGCCTTGACTGATTTTAACGGCTCGGCCACCGATGAGGCTGAAGCGATAGAGGCCTTGGGTTTGAAGCCTAAGTTGGTTAGCGGTGAATTGCGTAACCTTAAAGTGACTTACCCACAAGATTTAGCAGTGCTTACCGCCTTATTAAATAGCCAACCTTTAACTGCGAATTAATCCATGACAATACGAATAGGACACGGTTTTGATGTGCATGCCTTGGTTACCGGGCGCCCATGCATCATAGGCGGGGTAGACGTGCCCTTTGTTAAAGGCTTGGACGGGCACTCCGATGCCGATGTGTTGTTGCATGCTATTTGCGACGCTTTATTGGGCGCCGCCGCATTGGGTGACATAGGCGTGCATTTTCCGCCCAGTGACGCGCGTTACCTGGGCATAGATTCACGGCAATTGTTACGCCAGGTCGTGGCTTTGTTACGGGCCAAGGGCTATAGCATAGTCAACATCGATAGCACGGTGATTTGCGAATTGCCTAAATTATCCCCCCACACCGCGCAAATGGTTGCGCACATTGCGGCCGATTGCCAGTTGGAAGTCGATGCGGTTAATGTCAAAGCCACCACCACAGAAAAGCTGGGGTTTACTGGCCGCGGTGAGGGTGTGGCGGCAGAAGCGGTTTGCTTGATACAAAAATCATAGTCCTGCCTTAAGTCACGCCATGCTCTCTTGGTTTGAAAATCGATTAAACCCATTTCCGAGTAAAGAAATAGGCCCACCGCCCAATGCGCTGTGGCCTTTCATTTGGGCTTGCAGCCAAGGTTCACGCCTGTTTATTCTGGCCATGACCTTGATCACTGCGCTGATAGGCGGCTTTGAAGCCTTGTTGTTTGCCGCCATGGGTAAGGTGGTGGATTGGCTGGGCAAGAGCTCGCCAGAAACCTTCTGGAGCACCCAGCACGAGCACCTGTTACTCTTGCTCACTCTGTTGTTGCTCAGTCCTTTGCTGATAGCCATGCAAACTTTGATTAAGCATCAAACCCTGGCCGGCAACTTTCCCATGCGTTTGCGTTGGCATTTTCATAGGCTGATGCTCAGTCAGAGCATGCATTTCTACCAAGACGAATTTGTCGGTCGGGTGTCGGCTAAGGTCATGCAAACCGCATTGGCGGTGCGCGATATTTGGTTTATCGTGGCCGATATCTTGGTCTTCGTGACCATTTACTTTGTCACCATGGTGGCAGTCGTCGGCCATTTTAATAGCACGGTGATGCTGCCATTTTTAGTGTG
>SXVG01000050.1 GCA_005791685.1 Methylotenera sp.
CGCAAGATTTATTGGGCGACATCGTCTTTATTCAAGCGCCTGCCGTAGGCAGTCAATTGGTCGCGCATCAAGCGTGTGGCTTGGTGGAATCGGTGAAGACCGGTTCGGATTTGCATGCCTTGCTAGACGGCACGGTGGTGGCAATCAACCAGGACGTGATAAACAACCCGGAATTAATTAACGACAAACCTTACCAAGCCTGGATATTTAAATACCAAGTGGCTGAAGGGCAGGACACGGGCAGTTTACTGGATGCCGAGGCTTACCAAGCCTTGATAGCCGACCTTTAAGGCTAAGTCGGTCTAGGCGGCGCGCGCATCGGTGGATTTAATGTCGTAGCCGCGGTCGCGGTAAAAACGAAACTTCAATCTTGCGGCGGCTTTATCATGCTCGTCCGCTCCTACCAATTCAAGCAAATAACGAAAGCGACTAAAAAAGGGCGGGTGCTGGTCTTGCAAGTTAATTAATACGTCGTCTTTTATCAAGGTTTCATGCTGATGACTCACTTGGATGGCCGCATGGGGCTGGCTTTGATCCAGCAGGTTGCTGGCCAAAAAACTGCTGGGCGAATGCTGCCAAAGCGCGGCTTGCACCGCCTCATTCATCGCCGCACTCTGGGTAAACACCATCAACTCGCGTCCCTTTGCCAGCGCTTTTTCACAAATTTCGCTGGTTTTGGCTAGTTTATCGTCCACATTAAACAAGAATTCGACCCGCGTCATGGCTGCACTACGCCTTAAGCTTGATTGGCACGCTGAACTAGAAATTCCGTTAACAAGGGCACGGGCCGCCCTGTTCCGCCTTTTTCTTTGCCAGACTTCCATGCCGTACCGGCCACATCCAAATGTGCCCAATGGTATTTTTTAGTAAAGCGCGCCAAGAAACAGGCCGCGCTAATGCTGCCGGCGGCACGGCCGCCAATATTGGCCATGTCAGCAAAATTACTGTCCAACAAGGTTTGATATTCATCCCACAAAGGCATGTGCCAAGCCCTATCCAGCGCCACTTCGCCCGCTTGCAACAGCTCCGCAGCTAAGGCATCGTTGTTGCTAAATAAGCCGCTGGCATGATGACCCAGGGCAATCACACAGGCACCGGTTAAAGTGGCCACATCGATCACGGCGCTCGGCTCAAAACGTTCCACATAGGTCAGCGCGTCACACAAAATTAAACGCCCTTCCGCATCGGTATTCAATACTTCTATGGTTAAGCCCGACATGCTGGTTAACACATCGCCCGGCCTAGTGGCACGGCCATCCGGCATGTTCTCACAAGTGGGAATCACGCCTATCACATTCAAGGGCAAATTCATCGCCGCAATGGCCTTGAACGTACCCAATACGCTGGCCGCACCGCACATATCGTATTTCATTTCATCCATCTCACTGCCTGGTTTTAATGAAATACCGCCGGTATCAAAGGTGATGCCTTTACCCACCAGCACCAGCGGTTTTTGCTCTTTTTTGCCCTTAAGATGCTGCATGATAATGAATTTTGGTGGCTCTGCACTGCCTTGTGCCACACCCAAAAATGAGCCCATGCCTAATTTTTGCAAGGCCTCGCGCTCCAACACCTCCACCTTAAACTGATGCGCTTTACCCAAGGCCAGGGCTTGCTCGGCTAAATAGGTCGGCGTACACACATTGGGCGGTAAATTACCTAAATCTTTAGCCAAACTCACCCCGGCGGCAAGCGCCTGACCTTCTAACAAGCCCGCTTCAGCGAGTGGGACATCCGCGGCGGATGCAACATGGATAGTCAACTTAGCCAGGCCCGGTTTAGGGCTGGCTTTTTCGTCTTTTCTTTTAATGGCGGCAAATTTATAGGCCGCATCCAAGCTGGCTTCGGTTAAATACGCCACTTTGCGCCGCACGCTTAAATCTCTAAGCGGCAATTCGGCTAAGAAAGTGCAGGCCTCCTGCGCCCCACTTTTCTCCAACGCTTTCATGGCCGCGCGCGCGGCCCTAGCGTATTGTTTTTCGGCAAACTCTTCCGCCTTACCCAAGCCCACCAGCAATAAGCGGCCACTCGCCAAGCCCGGCACATGATGCAACATTAAAGTGGTCTCCAGCTTGCCATCCATGTCGCCAGCGGCCATCACCTTAGTAATCAAGCCTTGGGAGGTCGCATCCAGCACTTGCGCCGCCTCAGACAAAATTTTATCTTCGTACACCCCAACAACCAGACTATCCGCCAGGGTTGCTGCCGCATTACCGTTTTTTATGCTAAATTCCATGTTGCTAACCTTATTTATATGATTGGTGAATTATCGCGGTTTTTACAGGCCATGCCTAGTTGAAAATAGTCCGCGCAAGCAATTCACCCTAACGACCCATAAATTTTATGCTTTTTAAGCGCGCACTTTTACAAGAACTCATCTCAACGGCCAGCAGCGCCTTGCTCATCTTGGTCGGCGTGGTCCTTGCCCAGCGTGCGGGCTATTTAATTCAACTGGCGGCCAAAGGCGTTTTACCTAACGATGCGATAGGCACGATTCTGGGCTTTAACCTGATTCGTTTTTTACCCATGCTGCTGTCTTTAAGTTTGTTTTTAGCCATATTGCTGACCTTATCCCGTTGCTACAAAGATTCAGAAATGGTCATTTGGTTTAGCTCAGGCCTGGGCATCAAACAATGGATACGCCCCATACTCGGTTTTAGCCTGCCCATCGCCCTGATCATCGCCCTGCTTAGCCTATTTATCACGCCCTGGGCCATAGGCAAAGTGGAGCAATACCGCTCCCAACTTAAAAATCGCGACGATCTTGCGACCATCAGCCCCGGCACCTTCAAAGAGTCAGCACACGTGGATAGGGTATTCTTTGTGGAAAGCTTTGATGAACTGGGTAATGTCGTTAAAAATATCTTTGTGCAATCCATACAACAAGAAAAATTAAACATTATCGTGGCCACGCAAGGCCGTCGCTTGATTGAAAAAAATGGCGATAATTTCCTCATCATGCAAAATGGCCGGCGCTACCAAGGCAGTCGCGCTGGCGCCGAATTTTCCACTACCGAATTTGAACAATACGCCATACGCGTAGAAGCGGCTGAAGTAAAACGGGTAGCGCCTTCTGTCCCATCGATAGCCACCACCAGCCTATTGAAAATGCATGGTCCTGAGCATCTGGCTGAATTGCAATGGCGCTTAGCCATGCCCATTTCTGCCATTATCCTGGCCTTACTCGCCATCCCCTTAAGCGCCTTAGATCCGCGTGCCGGGCGATCGGCAAACTTTGTCTTAGCTTTAATCATCTACATTCTTTACAACAATATGCTCAGCATCCTGCAGGCATGGCTTAGCCAAGGAAAAATAAGCAGCCAATTAGGCTTGTGGCCAGTGCATGCTGTTTTTCTGGGCATGGCGCTGTATATGCTTTACCGCCGCAACCAACACCTGCCCATTTTACCCAAGCTAACTTTTAGCAGGGCCGCCCGTTAACATGCCCATACTGAACAAATACCTATTAAAAGAAATCACGCTCAATGTGCTGTTGGTGATGCTCGCGCTGATGGCCATGTTTTCATTTTTTGATTTGATTCAAGAATTGGACACTTTAGGCAAAGGCCATTACGGCCTCACGCAAATTTTATTGTTTGTGGCATTAAGTGTGCCCGGCCACATTTATGACGTCATGCCGGTAGCGGTGCTGGTGGGCTGCTTATTCAGCTTAAGCCAGCTAGCGCGTCATTCGGAATTGCTGGTGTTGCGGGTCAGTGGCTTATCGGTATTTAATCTCGCCATGTTGCTGCTCAAAATTGGCTTGCTTTTCACCTTGCTGACCTTTTTGGTGGGTGAACTGATTACCCCTGTCAGTGAAAAAATGGCCCAACGCCTGCGCATACAAGCGACCCAATCGGTGATTGCCCAAGAATTTAGATCCGGCCTTTGGGTCAAGGACGGCCATCACTTTATCAATGTTGAGGAAGTGCTGGCAGACACCACCTTGCTTAATGTTCACATCTACGAATTTGATAGCCAGGCCAAACTAATCCATATGCGCAACGCTAAAACGGCCGAATTTGCGCAAGATTACTGGCAATTAAAAGACGTATCGGAAACGCATTTTGGCCCAGACAGTAATCGGGTCACGCGATTGGCGACAGCGAAATGGTATTCGCTGATTCGTCCCGAGTTGCTTAATGTCTTATTGGTCATGCCAGAAAAAATGTCGGCGTGGAATTTATACGCTTACATCGATCACTTGAGCAGCAACAAGCAAAAAACCACCCGCTACCAAGTCGCGCTTTGGGCAAAACTAATTTACCCCTTGGCCTGCCTAGTGATGGTGATTCTCGCCCTGCCTTTTGCCTTAGTACCACAGCGCACGACAGGCGCCGGCGCCGGCGCAAAAATAGTGCTAGGCATTATGCTAGGGGTGGTGTATCAAATTTTAAATCGGGTATTTGCCCACTTGGGCTTATTAAACGACTGGTCGCCGCTATTTAGCGCCATGCTGCCTACGGTGTTGTTTTTTCTGGCCGGGCTCACTATGCTGCAGCTCGCGGAACGAAGATAAGGCGGGTGTTCAGCCATC
>SXVG01000051.1 GCA_005791685.1 Methylotenera sp.
AGCACCCGCACTGCATGAAAGACTGCCCACCGGACGCCATACACTGCGCCCCACACGGCGAGGTTTACATAGACGACAGTTGCATAGGCTGTGGCAATTGCCAAGCCAACTGCCCGTATGACGTGATCCAAATGTCGGTCATACACGAGCAAAAAGAACCCAGCATTTTGCAAATGCTATTGGGCATCAAACCCAAAACCGTGCCGGTGACAGATGGCGCCAAAGTGGCGGTGAAATGCGATATGTGTAAAGACATCAGCGGCGGACCGGTGTGTGTGCGCGCCTGCCCAGTGGGTGCGGCCTTACGCGTTAAGCCGGAAGCCTTATTAAACTACGCCGGCGGCGCTGGTAGCGACCCCAACTTAATGAACGACGAAGCAGATTAAAGGTTAAGCCATGCAACACAGCAACTTCTTCGACTACAAAAAATACCGCTATTTTAAACTGGCCGTGATCATGATTTTGCTCGCCTTTGCCGCTTTCTTAGTGTTTGAACCGGCGGTCGGTCATTACGGTGGCGGTTGGCTAGGCTACAGTTTGGGCAGCATCTCGGCGGCCTTGGTGTTTTGGATGGCCTGGTACGGCATACGCAAACGCCGCTACCGTAGCAGTGGCACCACCCAAGCCTGGTTGTCCGCGCACATTTACTTGGGCACCGCGCTGACTTTTATCGCCACCTTTCACAGCGGCTTTCACTTTGGTCTAAACATCCACACCATCACTTACGTCCTGCTCATGATAGTGGTGGTGAGTGGTTTTTTTGGCAACTACGCCTACATGATTTACCCGCGCTTAATGACCGAGAACATGGGCGAAGACAATTTAGATGGCTTGTTACTGCGCATCGCCGAATCCGATAAAATGGCCAGACAAATTGCTTTAATGATGCCAGACGACATCAACAACACGGTGGCCCGCGCCTGCCGCGAAACCTCCATAGGCGTCGGCTTGTTAGAGCAATTGCGCGGCTTTCAACCGGACTGCCCAACGGCCATGGCCGTGCAGGAATTAACCGTGCTAGGCCAAGATTTACCTGTCGAGCAGCGCAAACTTTACCGTGATCTTTATTCCATCATGGTGCGCCGCGAATCCTTGGTAAAACGGGCAAGACAAGATTTAATGTACCGTGCGCGCATGGGCTTTTGGTTGTATTTTCATGTGCCGTTTGCCATCGCCTTAATCATGGCCATGCTAGCCCATGTACTGGCCGTGTTCTTTTATTGGTAAGCCATTACACCCACCATGATCAATTGCCTTTTAATCAAAATTTCCCACAGCACCCGTGGCGTGTTATCGCGCAGTTACCGCACCTTAAGCTCTGAGGAAATCAGCCTAGGCCGCGGTGCCGAATGCACCATACATCTTCTAGACCCGCGTTTAGCCATGCACCATGCGGTGATTAAACGCTTGGATGACGGGCAAATTTACCTGGTCGCCATCAACGGTGAGCTCAGCGTTGACGGGGTTGTGCAACAAAACATAGAATTAAGCCATGGCAAATTAATCCGCATAGGCCCTTACCAATTAAAAGTGGAGCCAGCCCCACCGGATGTGGACTTAGCCGTGTCGCTAATGTTGCTGCAACGCCTACCGGACGATTTTCAAGATTTAAAATTGCGCACCCACGAACCCCTGCGCGGCGCTTCAAGTTTTAAACGCCGCATGGCACTGTGGATGGCAGCGTTTATCGCCTTGGTTTTTATTGGGCTGCCCTTGGCGCAAAATTTAATCCCCAGTTTGCACAAAACCATGGCGCAATTACCATTAGGCTTTGACAGGGTGTGGAGCCCAGGCCATGTGTCGAATGCACATTTGCATTTTGGCTCGCAGTGCTTTAATTGCCACGAAGTGTTAACGCAACGCGTCAGCGATCAAGCTTGCATCAACTGCCATCAAAACACCGCGCCGCACATTGCCGAACCGGCTTTGCAAAAACGCGTATTCAACAGCCATGGCCGCTTGGACGATGGCATGCGTTGCGCCGAGTGCCATAAAGAGCATAAAGCGCCACATCCGCTGGCCAAGCAAGACAATAACAATTGCGTTAAATGCCACGCTGACATTAAATCAGTCGACCCAAAAACGACTTTAGCCGATGTGAAAGACTTTGATCGTAGCCACCCAGATTTCAAGCTGAGCTTTATTCAAGAGCCTGGCAAGACCCACATAGAGCGCATAGCACAAAGTGACGGCGCACGTTTGATCGAGCAGTCTGGTTTGAAATTTCCGCACTCGCAACACGTGGGCTTGGTGCAAGGGCCGAACGGCGTGCTGGATATTCGCGAATTAAACTGCAGCGATTGCCACCGTGGGCAAGGCAAAGAAATGCGCATTAAACCAGTGGAATTTAAACGTGACTGCCAAGGCTGCCATGCCGATCAACTGCAACTAGGCCTGGGCGACAAAACCTTCTATGTACCGCATGGCGACGAAGAAAATGTCATGAATGCCTTAACCGCCAAAGTGCCTAAAGACCAAACCCGTTATGCCAGTTCACTCAAAGAAAATGGCTGCGCTTACTGCCATGAAATCGCAGCAAACAAAAAAAACGACAGCGTGCCATGGCGTGTCAAAAAAGTGACTATTAACCAAGATTGGTTTAGCCATGCGCAATTTAATCACGCCTCGCACCGCACGCAAAAATGCGAGGATTGCCATCAGGTAGCCCAATCAGAAAGCAGTCATGATGTAGCCATGCCGGATAGAAAATCGTGTTTGCGTTGCCACTCCGGCAACAGCCCTAAACGCAAACGCATTGCCAGCAGCTGCATGTCTTGCCACGCGTTTCACCAACCGCATTTAGCCAATAGCAAGTAATCCCCAGCGTCCAGTAAACCGAGCCAGATTAACGCCTTAAGTCAGTTGAGCGATTGAGGATTTTATGACTTGTATGGCTGAGCGAATTAGATAGATAGCCAAGACCAAACCGACCAGCGTATCGGCCCAACCAACTTGGGTGATGCCAACCATGATGGCCGCTGCAATAATGGCCAAATTATTCATCATGTCATTTCTTGAACATTGCCAAACGCTGCTCATATTGATGTCTTCGTTTTTGTGCCGCGTTAACAGAAATAAACAAAGCGCATTGCCTAACAAGGCAATGACTGCAACGGCACCCATGGTGGCAAAAAGTGGCACACTATGGTGCATGGTATGCACTATGACTTGGCTTAGAACAAACAATGCGCCACCTAAAATTAACACGCCTTTAAACAACGCCACCTTGGCTTTAGCCCGATTGCTTTTGTAAACCACATAAAGACTGAGCGCGTAGGTGATGGCATCACCCAAATCGTCTAGGCTTTCCGTTAACAAGCTGGCCGAATTGGCCAGCAAACCATAACTGGCGGTCAGCGCAAATAAACAGACGTTGATCAAAAGCACCCACTTCAAGGTCTGAGATTGCTTGACTTTCATTGCATCGATTGCACAACTTTTATTTTCGCAACAATCCGCCATTAGCATTCCTCACGATTTTGTGCATGAATCTTAATAGGCCTAAACCAAGCTTGCGGTGGCCGGGCAAGCCCCTACTCTTCCACCAGCACATTGACCACACGTTGCACCAGTGGTGCAATGTAAATAATGGCTAAAAACACCAGCGGCCAAGCAAATAAAAATGAAGCTGGCCATTTTTGCAGAAACAAGTCGATAGACGGGGCATTGATCAAGCCAATGACCCCACTCACCAGCAATGCCGTGCTAAACGACATAATCAGCGCAAACAACACGGCTTTATAACGCGATGGCAGTTTAATGGTCATGCTTATCCTTCATTGAGATTAGTTTGCCAATACAATTTCTAGCATTTTTTGCGGATTGTCAACAAATGCAAAATGCCCAGTATTGGCTAGACTAAGGGCATGTATTCCGCCTAGCGCGTTGGCTGTTGACTGTCTCTCAGCAAGCGTTGACCAATCAAATTCAGC
>SXVG01000052.1 GCA_005791685.1 Methylotenera sp.
AAGCCAAGACGAAACCGTGGCAGCGATTTTAGCCGACCAAATCGTTGCCGGCGATGTGGTGGTGATTCGTTATGAAGGCCCACGCGGCGGCCCTGGCATGCAAGAAATGCTCTACCCTACCTCGTATTTAAAATCCAAGGATTTGGGCAAGGTCTGCGCCTTACTCACCGACGGTCGCTTTTCAGGCGGCACCTCGGGATTGAGCATAGGCCATGCCTCGCCGGAAGCAGCCGAAGGCGGCGCCATTGGTTTGGTGGAAGAAGGCGATCGCATAGAAATAGACATCCCTAATCGCACCATCCATTTAGCCGTCAGCGACAGCGAGCTTACCGCACGCCGGGCAAAAATGCAGGCCAAAGGCAAGGCCGCTTGGAAACCAATAAATCGCCAACGCGCGGTCAGCCCCGCCTTGCGTGCTTATGCTGCCATGAGCACCAGCGCGGCACGCGGTGCCGTGCGCGATGTCGCACAAATTGAAAAGTAAAGAAACGAGCCATAATGACCACAGCAACAACCCAAGCAATAGACGCGGATCCGCTTAAAACCAGCCAAGGTTTAAAATTGCACGCCCATGTCATGCAAACGCAAGACGATGCCGGCATGCAATATTTAGAAGTGGGCAATCCGCTGGCCAAAGCCCGCATCGCCCTGCAAGGCGCGCACGTCATAGACTGGCACCCTAAGTTTTTGGCCGAGCCGGTTTTATGGTTATCCAGCAACGCGCGCTTTGTCAAAGGCCGCTCTATCCGCGGTGGCGTGCCCATTTGCTGGCCGTGGTTTGGCGCCCACCCAACCGACAGCACCTTTTGCCCGCACGGCTTTGCCCGCGTCATCCCATGGCGCGTCATAGACATCGATGCCACGCCGACCGGCGCCACGCGCATCATGTTAGAAATGGTCGATACGCCCGAGGCCAAACGTCAGCTTTCTTACCCTTACAAGCTAAAAGTGACCATCACCATAGGCAAACGCTTGCGCGTGGACCTGTCCACCACCAATAACGCTGACCACCCCTTTGTCATCGGCGAGGCTTTCCACACCTATTTAAATATCAGCGACGTGGCCAAGGTCAAAATTACCGGTCTAGAAGATTGTGTGTACGCCGACAAAATAGAGAATTACCAACGCCAAGTCGAGCATAATGCCCTGACTTTTTCTGGCGAATTTGATCGGGTATACATCAATCACAGCGCCAATTGCACGGTGCACGATGCCGGCTACAACCGTTTGATTCACGTGCAAAAATCCGGCAGTGACACCACCGTGGTATGGAGCCCAGGCCCAGAAAAAGCCGCGCAAATGGCCGACATGGGTAGCGTAGACGAATGGCGTAAAACAGTCTGCGTGGAAACCACCAACGCCTTAGAAAACATGGTGGTGATCAATCCAGGGCGCACCCATGTCATCAGCGCCGAGTACGTGGTCGAAACCTTGTAGTCGCCGTCAACGCAATGTTTATAAAAGCGTTAACCTCAGGCAGCCGAGTCATTTAAAGCAGATAACGCGTCTGGCTTGTTACAAGCTTTAATTGTAGGTATCATTGCGAGCTGTAGGGAATACAAAAGTTTAATGATTAAATCCACCTCAAGGAGATAGCATGAAAGCATTATTATTAGCAATCGTAGCCGCCAGTTCTATGTTGGTCGCCGCGCAAGTAAATGCCGCTGACGCTTCTGCGTTAGCACAAAAAAGTGGCTGCTTAGCTTGTCACAGTGTCGATAAAAAAGTATTGGGCCCAGCTTACAAAGACGTAGCGGCAAAATACAAAGGCGACAAATCTGCTGAAGCTAAATTGGTAGCCAAAGTTAAAGCGGGTGGTAGCGGTGTTTGGGGTCCTATGCCTATGCCTCCAATGGCTGCACAAGTTAAAGATGCAGACATTACCGCCATTGTTCAATGGATTTTGTCCATGTAATGTAAGTGGTAATCAAATAAAAAAGCCAGCTTTAAGCTGGCTTTTTTTATGGCCGTGCTTGTCGGGTTAGTGATTTAACTTGCTGTGGTGCATGGAATAAACAAAATACACCAGCACGCCTAGCATGATCCAAATGCCAAAACGCATCCAAGTCACGGCCGGCAAAAAGGTCATGAGCGCACTGCAAGACAGGATGCCTAACGTGGGAATTAACGGGTTCCAAGGGTTTTTAAATGGGCGATGCAGATGCGGCTGACGTTTACGCAAAACGATGACGCCTACACAGACCATGACAAAGCTGGCCAAGGTGCCTATGTTGACGGTTTCAGCCAATTCCCCCAAGGGAATAAAGCCGGCGACGATGGACACGACAGCCCCGCACAATAGAATAATTTTCGTTGGCGTTTGGCGATCCGGGTTCACTTGTGAAAACACCGGGGAAATCAGCCCATCGCGGCTCATGGAGAAAAGAATGCGCGTTAAGCCGTACAGCAACACCAAGAGCACGGTAATCAAGCCCGCCAACACGCCGGTGGCGACCAGGGTGGAGGCCCAAGTGTAGCCTATCTTGGTCAAGGCAAAGGCCACTGGCGACGACACATTCAATTCGGTGTAAGGCACGATGCCGGTCAGCAAAGCCGACACAATGATGTAAATAATGGTGCAAAAAGTCAAAGAGGCAATGAGGCCTATGGGCAAGTCGCGCTGTGGATTTTTAGCTTCTTCTGCCGCGGTCGATACCGCATCAAAGCCAAAATAGGCAAAAAACACCAAAGAAGCCCCGGCTAACACGCCTATGTTTTTGCCGTTCTCTAAGGTGCTAAACCAGCCAAACGGCATGAAAGGTTGCCAATTATCGGTATTCAAGTGCAAAGATGCCAAGCCTATAAAAATAGCGATAGTAGTGAGCTTAATCATGACGATGATGTTGTTAAAACGCGCGCTCTCTTTCACCCCTACCATTAACAATATAGTCAGCAGCCAAATAATGGCAAAGGCCGGCAGGTTAATCAATCCGCCCAGCATCGGGGCTTTTGTTAGGGCCTCGGGTAGCACGACATTGAAATTGCTTAAGGTGTTGATAAAATAGCCCGACCAACCATTGGCCACCGCTGCGGCGCCCACGCCGTATTCCAGCAATAGAATCCAGCCCATCACCCAAGCAATGAATTCACCAAAAGCCACGTAGCTGTAGCCATAAGCACTGCCAGAACCACCCACCGAGGCCGCTAATTCAGCATAGGACAAGGCGGCGAACGCAGAGGCCACCCCGGCGATGATAAAAGATAAGACCACCGCTGGGCCAGATTGGGTGGCGGCGGCAATGCCGGTCAAGACAAAGATGCCGGTACCTATGGCGCAGCCTATACCCAGCAGGGCTAAATCGAAAGCCGTCAGGCATTTTTTTAAATCGCTTTTTGCATGGCCTTCTATGGATTTAGTACGAAGTAGCTTTCTATGCATGCTTTTTCCCCACGATGATGTTTAATGCGACGCGTTCATACTAGCGTATAAAGTCGCGCAAAGATAGCCAAGCCCATCACCGGCAAGGCTTAGGGCCTAAGCTCGCCAGAGCGGCCAAACGGCCTATCGGGGAATTTAACTGGCCGCCAGCCAGTCTTTAGCAATCAAAAAGTCACTGTACAGCTTAGCTTCTGCGCTATTGGCGGCGGGTTTCCAGTCGTAGCGCCATTTAACGATGGGCGGCATGGACAATAGGATGGATTCGGTGCGGCCATTGGACTGCAAACCAAACAGCGTGCCGCGGTCATACACCAAATTAAACTCGACGTAACGGCCACGTCGGTAAGCTTGGAAGTCACGTTCGCGTTCGCCAAACGGCGTGTCTTTACGCCGTTGCACGATAGGCAAATAGGCCTGTAAAAAGCTATCGCCCACCGCACGTTGCATGGCAAAGCTTTTTTCAAAACCCAATGCGTTAAAGTCATCAAAAAAGATACCGCCTATACCGCGTGGTTCTTTGCGGTGCGGCAAATAAAAATAGTCGTCACAGGCTTTTTTAAATGCCGGGTAATAGCTGCTATCAAAAGCATCCAAGGCTTGTTTGTTGACGCGATGAAAATGCAGCGCATCCTCGGCAAAGCCGTAATACGGGGTGAGGTCCATGCCGCCGCCAAACCACCAAATATCGGCCTCATTACTGTTTTGCGCCTTGGCCACAAAAAAGCGCACGTTCATGTGCACGGTAGGGACGTAGGGATTGCGTGGGTGAAATACCAAGGACACGCCCATGGCTTCCCAAGGGCGACCGGCCGCCTCTGGATGCGCAGCACTGGCAGAAGGTGGTAATTTGCTGCCTAATACATGAGAAAAACCCACGCCGGCCCGCTCAAACACCTGGCCTTCTTCTAACAAACACGAGTTGCCACCGCCGCCTTCTGGGCGCTGCCAGCTGTCTTGCAAGAAGCGTTTACCGTCAAGCAGCTCTATCGCTTCAATAATGTTGGCCTGTAAATTTTGTAAATACTGCAGTACCGCCTGGCTATCCATGGCTAGCCCTTAATAGCGCGGTAGCCAATGTCGGTGCGGTATTGCGCGCCTTTAAATTGGATGCCATCGATGATTTGATAGGCTTGTTGCTGGGCAAATTTAACCGTTTCCCCCAAGGCCGTGACGCACAGCACGCGACCGCCACTGGTCAGCACTTTGCCATCTTGCAAGAGCGTGCCCGCATGAAACACGTGGGCATCGTTTAAGTCGCTAGGCAGGCCAGTAATTTCATCGCCCAATTTAGGCGTGTCTGGGTAATGGGCCGAGGCCATCACCACGCCTAACGCGGTGCGTCTATCCCACTCCACTTCGGCTTGGTCCAAGGTGCCGTTCACCGCGTGTTCGGCCAATGCGACCAAATCACTTTTCATGCGCAACATAATGGGCTGAGTTTCTGGGTCGCCCATGCGGCAGTTAAATTCAAGGGTTTTAACAGCGCCGTCTGGCGAAATCATCAAACCGGCGTACAAAAAGCCGGTGTAAGGGTGGCCCTCTTGGGCCATACCCTCCACGGTGGGACGTATGATTTCGCGCATGACTTTGGCGTGAATTTCCGGGGTGACCACCGGTGCCGGCGAATAGGCGCCCA
>SXVG01000053.1 GCA_005791685.1 Methylotenera sp.
AGATTTTCAAACTTTTCTAGCCCCGGCAAAAATCAATTTATTTTTGCACATTACCGGTCAACGCAAGGATGGCTACCACCTATTGCAAACGGTTTTTCAGCTATTGGACGTGTACGACCGCATTCAACTTAAAGTCAGCCAAGACGGTGCCATTAAACGCGTGAACGACATCGCCGGCGTGCCGGCCGCACAAGATTTATGCGTGCGTGCCGCCAGCCTCTTGCAACAACACACGCATTGCCCTTTAGGCGTGGAAATACAGTTAGAAAAACACATCCCCATGGGCGGCGGCCTAGGCGGCGGTAGCTCCGATGCCGCCACCGTATTACTGGCATTAAATCGTTTATGGCAGCTTAACCTGCCGCGCGCCGAATTATTAAAATTAGGCCTGCAATTGGGTGCCGACGTGCCGTTCTTTATCCATGGTCGCAACGCTTGGGCAGAAGGCGTGGGCGAGCAACTGCAAAGCATGGCCTTAGCAGAAGCACACTACCTGGTGCTAACCCCCGATGTGCACGTCTCTACCGCGCAAATATTTGCCAATAAGCAATTGACAAAAAATGCTATTCCTAAGACAATGTCGGACTTTTCAAGGGCAGCAAACAGTTCCTTGGTGAATTCTAAGCTCAACACTGAATTTACCAATCAGCTTGAAAAAGCAGTTTGCAACGATTACCCGGCCGTATCCGCTTGTTTAACTTGGCTTAAGCAATTTGGTGATGCCAGAATGAGTGGCTCGGGCGCCTCGGTATTTGTAGAAGTCGCCAATGAAAAAACAGCGCTGGAAATCTGCCAGCAAAAACCAGCGCAAGTCTTGGGGGTTGCCGTGCAGAGTTTTGTCGCAAAAGGGTTGAATCGGCACCCATTAATCGACTACGCGTCTGATTAAGCAGTTTGATTATTATATTGGGGAGTCGCCAAGTTGGTTAAGGCACTGGGTTTTGATCCCAGCATCCGAAGGTTCGAGTCCTTCCTCCTCAGCCAAATTTTTAATGCAGGCCTTCTGTCTGCATAGTGAGATAAAAAGCGTGTAGATTATTGGATTTACGCGCTTTTGTTTTTTATAGCTTTTTATTGACAGTTTGATGCCGGCACATGTCGGCACGACAGGGAATCAACAGATGTCTAACGGCAACTTGATGGTCTTTACCGGCTCAGCCAACCCAGCTTTAGCAGCCCAAGTGGCGAAGCACTTAGGCATAGAGCTAGGTCGCGCGCACGTAGGCACCTTCAGCGACGGTGAAACCACGGTTGAGCTATTAGAAAACGTGCGTGGTCGCGACGTGTTTGTCTTGCAATCGACCAGCCACCCAACCAATGACAGCCTGATGGAAGTCATGGTCATGGTGGACGCCTTGCGTCGCTCATCGGCCGGTCGCATCACCGCGGCGATTCCGTATTTTGGTTATTCACGGCAAGATCGCCGTCCACGCTCAGCACGCGTGGCCATTACCGCTAAAGTGGTGGCCAATATGCTCACCGGTGTCGGCGTTAACCGCCTACTCACCATGGATTTGCACTCGGACCAAATTCAAGGCTTTTTTGATATTCCGGTAGACAACATCTACGCCACGCCGATTTTATTGGCCGATTTGTTATTGCAAAACCACGACAATTTAATGGTGGTGTCACCCGATGTTGGTGGCGTGGTGCGTGCCCGTGCCGCCGCCAAACAATTGGGTTCAGACTTAGCCATCATAGACAAACGCCGGCCTAAGCCTAACGTTGCCAAAGTAATGAACATCATAGGCGATGTCGCCGGCCGCACCTGTGTCATCATGGACGACATGGTAGACACAGCCAACACGCTGTGCGAAGCCGCCGCCGCTTTGAAGAAACACGGCGCGAAAAAAGTCATCGCTTACGCTACCCACCCAGTCTTATCTGGCGGTGCAGCAGAGCGGGTCATGGCCTCAGAATTAGACGAATTAGTGGTGACCAACACCATCGCATTGGGCAGCGACGCGGCCAATTGCAAAAAGATACGCGTATTGAGTGCCGCTGAATTGTTAGCCGAAACCATACGCCGCATCAGCAGTGAAGATTCCGTTTCTTCGCTGTTCATGGATTAATTTAAGTTTTCATCCCTGCACACTGGTCGCGGTGTGCAGTTTTTAGTGTAGTAAGGCTGTCGAAAGCCTAGTAGTAAATTTAGGAGCAGTAAAATGACCATTGAAATTAAAGCAGTAAAACGTGATGCTAAAGGTACGGGTGCGAGCCGCCGTCTACGTCACGCAGGTTCTGTGCCAGGGGTAGTGTACGGCGCAGGTAAAGATGCGGTAACCATAGAGTTAGACGCTAAAGAACTATTTTTAGAGTTCCGCCGTGAAGCGTTCCACGCTTCTGTGTTAGACCTAAACCTAGACGGTAAAAAAGAAAGCGTGTTGCTACGTGACTTCCAAATGCACCCTGTGCGCAACACCATCCAACACATAGATTTCCAACGCGTCAGCGCGTCAGAAAAAATCCATGTTAAAGTGCCATTCCACTTTATCAACGGTGACATTGCCCCAGGCGTAAAACTAGGTGGCGGTATCGTGGCCCACATTTTCACGGAAGCCGATGTATCTTGCTTGGCAAAAGATTTGCCGGAGTTCATTGAAGTGGACGTGGCTAAATTAGAAATGGGTCATGCCATCCACTTGTCAGAAATCGCCCTACCTAAAGGCGTGACTTTCGTACAACTGGCTCACGGTGACGATGCCGCAGTGGTTTCCATTGCTAAAACACGTGGCAGCATTTCTGAAGGCGCTACCGACACAGCTGAGGCCGCCGCACCGGCAGCCACACCTGCTGCAGACGCTTAATTAAAGCTGCTTTAAGTTTAAGCATGCCAGACAACGCGCACTTTATAATGAAGTGCGCGTTTTTTATTGTTACTATGACGCCATGACACCCATAAAACTATTTGTCGGCCTCGGCAACCCCGGTGGCCAATACGAAGCCACCCGGCACAACGCCGGCTTTTGGTGGGTAGACCAACTGGCGGCAGCTAACCACAGCCCACTCAAACTTGATAGCAAATTCTTAGGTTTGGTCGGCAAGCTGAGCAACAGCAACGACACCTGGTTGCTCAAACCCAACACCTTTATGAACGCCAGCGGCAAAGCGGTGGCTGCCTTGGCTAATTACTACAAAATTTTGCCCGAACAAATACTGGTGATACACGACGAATTGGATTTAGCCGCCGGCACGGTCAAATTAAAAAAAGCCGGTGGCCACGGTGGCCATAATGGTTTGAAAGACATCACCGCCGCCTTGGGCAGCGCTGACTTTTGGCGCTTGCGCTTAGGCATAGGCCACCCGGGTGAGCGCAACGAAGTGGTCAACTTCGTGTTAAAAGCCCCAAGCAAGGACGAACAAAGCGCCCTGGATGGCGCCATAGACAAAAGCCTGACTATCTTGCCGCAGCTTTTGGACGGTGATTTTGAACAAGCAATGTTAAAATTGCACTCTAAATAAAGTAGGCAAGCGTTGCCTTAAAAATGAACTGGAAAACAACATGAAATGTGGAATTGTCGGCTTGCCTAACGTAGGGAAATCTACGCTATTTAATGCCATCACCAAAGCAGGCATCGCTGCAGAGAACTACCCTTTCTGCACCATAGAACCTAACGTCGGCATCGTGGAAGTGCCAGACACACGCATGCAAGCCTTAATCGACATCGTCAAACCGCAAAAAACCCAACCGGCCATCGTGGAAATGGTTGACATTGCCGGCCTCGTCGCCGGCGCTTCCAAAGGCGAAGGCTTGGGTAACAAATTCTTGGCCAACATCCGCGAGACCGATGCCATTGCCCACGTGGTGCGCTGCTTTGAAGACAGCAACGTCATCCACGTGTCAAACAAAATTGACCCGCTGTCGGACATCGAAGTAATCAACACCGAATTGGCTTTGGCCGACATGGAAACCGTAGAAAAAACCATGCAGCGCGAAAGCAAAAAGGCCAAAAGTGGCGACAAAGACGCCATCGCTTTATTGGCCGTATTGGACAAAGTCTTGCCTGGCCTAAACGAAGCCAAAGCGGTGCGCACGCTAGGCCTCGATAGCGACCAATTGGCCCTATTAAAACCGCTGTGTCTCATCACGGTAAAACCGGTCATGTACTTGGCCAACGTCGATGAAAGCGGCTTTAGCAACAACCCCTTGTTGCAAAAAGTGCTGGACTTGGGCCAAGCCGAGCATGCCCCGGTGGTGGCCATCTGCGCCAAAATTGAATCGGAAATTTCCGAGTTAGACGACGACGATAAAGCCCTGTTCTTAGCCGAACTAGGTCAAGACGAGCCTGGCCTAAACCGCGTGATACGCGCCGCCTATGCCTTGCTTGGCTTGCAAACCTACTTCACTGCTGGCGTGCAAGAAGTGCGCGCATGGACGGTTAAAAAAGGTGCCACTGCCCCGCAAGCCGCCGGCGTCATCCACACCGACTTTGAACGCGGCTTCATTCGTGCTGAAGTCATACAATACGACGAATACGTTAAAAACAAAGGCGAACAAGGCGCCAAAGAAGCCGGCAAAATGCGCCTAGAAGGCAAAGAATACATCGTGCAAGATGGTGACGTGATGCACTTCCGTTTTAATGTGTAATGAGCAAACTATTTTTGACAAGCACCGCCTAAAACACTAGAATTGCGCCCTTGTAAAAGTTTTAAGCAATTAAAACCAAACGGTTTACCATGGTGATGTAGCTCAGCTGGTTAGAGCACAGGATTCATAATCCTGGGGTCGAGGGTTCAAGTCCCTCTTTCACCACCACTACAAGCGGCTTACAGCAATGTAAGCCGCTTTTTTCTTCATTGCACAGTCGTTGCACATTTCATAGCTTGAGCGCATAGTATATCCATTGCTTATTGCAGTGAGTTTATATGGCTAAATTATCCGCCAATTCAATACAAATTTTAGATGGCGCAGTCACGCTAACTAAGCGTGACAACAGTTCTGCGTGGCAAGCACGCTTTAAAATTGGCAATAGATGGATACGCACAACTACTAAACAAAAAGAATTGGCACGGGCTACTAAAGCGGCACAAGACATTTACTTACGTGCAAGATTTAGAGAAGACGAAAATTTGCCGATTGTCACTAAACGTTTTGATTTTGTGGCACGATTGACGAGCAACAAGCTGCTGGCGGCACTAAAAGCGAACGAAGGCAAAAAAGTATTTGAAGATTACATACGTGTAATTAAAAACTACTTAATCCCGTTTTTTGGCAGCTACAACATTACAAGCATAGACTTTGCTTTAATGGAACGCTATGCAATATGGCGTAAAAATAAAATTGGGCACGAAGTTAAAGCCAGCACAATCAACACACACAACTCTGCACTAAACAAAATATTTGAAGAAGCGATGCTGCACGGCTATATGACGAAAGCCAACGTGCCGCTGTTAGTGAATAGAGGTCTGAAAAGTGAAAGGCGCAGTGACTTTACGTTAGAGGAATACAGATACTTGGTTGGCTTTATGCGTGATTGGGTTAATGATGTAGAAATGAAGCGCAGTAAAAGCATTGCGATGCGACAACTGCTACGTGATTACGTATTGATATTAGCGAACACAGGAATGCGACACGGCACTGAAAGCTATGGGATTAAGTGGAAGCATTTGAGCTGGCATATAGACGGCAATAGGCGTGTATTGATGATCAGCGTAAATGGCAAAACTAAACAACGTGAGTTAGTA
>SXVG01000054.1 GCA_005791685.1 Methylotenera sp.
GGCTTAACCTGGGTGGGCATCAAGACCCCGGAAATTTACGCCCAAACCTTTGCCTCCAGCAGTGTGCCGCCCCATGGCTTTAACCGTGGCCGTTATCAGGATGCGCAATTGGACCAATGGCTGCTGCAGGAGAATTGGTCGGCGGCCACCCAGCGCATACACCAACAACTGCCTTATATCCCTTTATGGTACGAAGGGCAGTTTGTCGCCATGCGTAATGCGCTGCAAAATTATTCGCCCAAAGCCGATGGAAATTGGGACGATTTAGCTACAATAAGCTTATATGCACATTGACATCTCATTGCAACAACAACGCTTAAGCTTGTTTGACGAGACGGGTCAACGGCTTGCCAGTTACGCCATATCCAGTGCGAGCAATGGCCCTGGCAGCAAAAAGAACAGCGGCTGCACGCCATTGGGGCGCCACGTGGTGCGCGCCAAAATCGGCGCAGGCGCCCCAATAAACAGCGTCTTTGTTGGGCGCAGAGCCACTGGCGAGATCTGCAGCCCAGCCTTGATGGCAGCGTTCCCTGATAGGGATTGGATATTGACGCGCTTGTTATGGTTGTCGGGTAGCGAGCCTGGCGTCAATAGGCTGGGCGATGTCGACACCATGCAGCGTTACATCTATATACACGGCACCCCCGACAGCAATGACATGGGCAAAATCGGTTCGCACGGTTGCATACGCATGAAAAATACAGACGTAATCGCCCTGTTTGATTGGGTGGAAGTCGGCGCGACCGTATTGATACACCATGATTAAGCGCTTTATCCGCTTTTGCACGGTCATTTTTGGCGTGCTTAGCCTGACTTTTTTACTCATCCATTTGGTGCCGGGCGACCCCGTTGAAGTGATGTTAGGTGAGTCGGCGAGCATGGCAGACCGACAGGCATTGCGTGCGGAGTTGGGCCTTGATCAATCGATCGCGCGGCAATTCGGGCGCTATCTGAATAGGCTGGCGCATGCCGACTTTGGCGTATCCATCCATAGCCAGACCCCCATCATGGCGCTGATTAAAGCGCGTTATCCGGCCACGCTGAAATTGGCTGGCTTGGCCTTGTTAATCGGGTTAGGGGTAGGCATACCGCTAGGCATTTATGCGGCACTGAAAGCCGGGCGTTGGCAAGATTTAGTGGTCACCTTGGTTTCGGTGCGTTTATCCGCCATGCCGGCTTTTTGGTTGGGGCCGATGTTGATGTTGATTTTTGCCGTGTGGCTAGGCTGCTTGCCGGTGAGTGGCATGGACAGCCCGTCTTCCATCATTTTGCCGGCACTCACCTTGGGTTTGGGCTTGAGTGCCATACTCACGCGCATGACCCGTACCAGCTTGCTGGAAGTGCTTAATGACGATTACATACGCACGGCGCGGGCTAAAGGCTTAAGTGAACCGCAGGTCATCCTGCGCCATGCCTTACGCGCAGCCTTGCTGCCTATCATCACCATCGTTGGTTTGCAGATGGGCGGCTTGTTGGCTGGCACCGTGATTACCGAGACCATTTTCAGCTGGGACGGCATAGGCTTGTTGTTGGTGGAAAGCATAGAAAAGCGCGATTACCCGGTGACGCAAGCCTGTGTGTTGCTGGTGGCCCTGAGCTATGTCATGGTCAATGTGTTAACCGATCTACTGTACCGTTTGGCTGATCCACGCATCAAGTTTGGCTCTGCGGCATGATAAGAAAACTGGCTTATGGGATTTTGGGCTTTTGGCTGCTGGCGGTCTTGCTGGGCCGCTTGTTTCAGCTCGACCCCAATCAAATCGATTTAAACAGCATATTGAGCGTGCCGACCAGTGCGTATTGGCTGGGCAGCGACGACTTGGGTCGCAGTATTTTAGCTCGGCTGTTGCAGGGCGTGGAGGTGTCCTTGTTGTTGGCCGTGCTGGTGACCGTGCTGACCATGACGATAGGGGTGCTGGTTGGCTTGTTGGCTGGTTTTTACGGTGGCAAGGTTGATCAAGTCTTGATGCAAATAAGCGATGTATTTTTAGCTTTCCCTGGCATATTGCTGGCCATCGCTTTTGCCGCGGTATTGGGCCCCGGTTTGTTTAACCTGATGTTGGCCTTGAGTCTTACTGGATGGGTTAATTATGCGCGCTTAACGCGCGGCCAGACCTTGAGTTTGCGTAATCGGCAACACGTGCAAGCCGCCGTATCCTTAGGTGCGAGCGTGCCCAGATTGATAGCCAAACACATACTGCCCCTGTTGACCTCGGTGTTGGTGGTGGAAGCGACCTACAGCTTGGCCAGCGTCATGATAGCCGAAGCCAGTTTGTCCTTTTTGGGTTTAGGCATACAAGCGCCTAATGCATCTTGGGGGGCGATGCTACGTGATGCGGTGCGCTATATGTTGATTGCCCCGCATTATGTTCTAATAGTCGGCTTGAGTTTAATGAGTTTGATTTTGGCGATTAATTTAGGCGGCGATAGCCTAAGGGATGGTTTGGACGTTAGGCAGGCCAGCGAGCGTTAAGCATGAGCGATTCTTTCAAGCCATCGCTGGCCGCATTTTTTAAATTAAGAAGGTAATGCGTATGTCATTAGGTCCTGTGATGTTGGACGTGGTTGGAACCGAGCTGACGGCGGACGACGTCCGTCGTTTGCAACATCCCTTGGTCGGTGGGGTGATTTTATTCAAACGTAACTTTATCAACAATGCCCAGTTAAAGGCGTTAACCGCCAGCATACACGCGGTAAGAACGCCGCCCTTGTTGATTGCGGTGGACCATGAAGGCGGGCGCGTGCAACGGTTTAGGGAGGGCTTTACGAAAATTCCAGCCATGCGCGAGTTCGGTAAAATCTGGGATCGGCATCCGAAAAAAGCCAAGCACTTGGCCACCGAGGCGGGTTGGGTATTGGCCGCCGAATTGCGTGCGCACGGTGTCGATTTTAGTTTTACGCCGGTCTTGGACATGGATTACGGCGACAGCTTGGTGATAGGCGACAGGGCGTTTCACCTGAAAGCGCAAGCCATCAATGAATTGGCCTTTGCCTTGATGCAAGGCTTGAAAAAGGGCGGCATGGCGGCGGTGGGCAAACATTTTCCTGGACACGGCTTTGTGGTGGCCGATTCCCATGTCAGCATGCCGGTGGACGACAGGGAGTTTGATCAAATTGCCCAGCATGACATGCAGCCGTTTAGAATGATGATAGACGACGGCATACAGGCCATCATGCCGGCGCACGTGATTTACCCTAAAGTTGATGACAAGCCGGCGGGTTTTTCCCCGCGATGGCTGCAAAAAATATTGCGTGAACGCTTAGGCTTTAACGGCGTTATTTTTAGCGACGATTTAAGCATGGAAGCGGCCACCGCCGGTGGCAACGTCACCAGCCGCGCCCTAGCTGCCTTGCATGCCGGTTGCGACATGGTGTTGTTGTGCAATCAGCCGGCCATGCAAGACGAATTGTTGGCCAATTTGGACTGGTCTATTTCCGCGCAAAGCATAGCCCGCTTAGCCCGCATGCACGGGCAAAAACACCCAGCTAGCTTGGACGCCCTGCATGAAGATGCCGAGTTTGTGCAAGCGCTGCATCACGTGGCGCAGGTTGGTTTGCAAGAAGGTGAGCTGTTTAGTTGAGCCGATTTTAAGGAATAGCGCATTTGTCATCATTTTGCACTTGAAACTTCCGCACTTAGTCGCTATCTTATGCACTGTAGTTTTTTAATTAAAGGAAAAAACCATGTTAGACCAGAATCCAGTTTTAACTCGTTCAGAGTCCGCACAACAAGTCACCAATAAGGTCTTGCGTAATACCTACGCACTATTGGGCTTAACCCTCATCCCTACCGTGATTGGCGCCTTGCTGGGCATGAGCATGAATTTTTCTTTCGCCGCAGAGCACCCGTTCATTTTCGCCATAGGCGCCATGGCCGTGCTGTACGGATTGTTTGCCGCCATCACGGCGAATCGCAATAGCAGCGTAGGCGTGGTCTTGTTGTTGGGCCTGACCTTCTTATTGGGCTTGATGTTAGGCCCTATTTTGCAGCACGCCTTGCATTTAAATAACGGCGGTCAAATTGTCGGTTTAGCCGCAGGCGGCACCGGTATTATCTTTTTAAGCTTGGCCGGCATTGCCACCACCACGAAAAAAGACTTTAGCTTCATGAGTAAGTTTTTATTGGTGGGCATCATCCTGCTTATTGTTGCCTCATTAGCCAACATCTTTTTACAAATTCCGGCCATGACCTTGGCGCTGTCTGCTATCGGCGTTATTTTGTTTTCGGGTTTTATTTTGTACGATGTCAGCCGCATTGTGAACGGCGGTGAAACCAACTACATCATGGCTACCTTAAGTCTGTACATGAGCATCTACAACTTGTTCACCAGCTTGTTGCAGTTGTTGATGGGTTTATTAGGTGGCAATAACGACTAATCGCCATTGGGCTAGGTTGATAACAAAAAAAGCCGACTTTCTCAAGTCGGCTTTTGCTTTGTGCGGACCTTATTTTTTACGCCGTTCGGCAAAAAATGCCGACAGCTTGGCGCCACACTCCTTGGCCAATACGCCAGCGGTAAGCTTGGTATGGTGATTGAGTTTGGTTTCTGCCATCAAATCCAGCACACTGCCGCAACAGCCGGTTTTAGGGTCACTGGCGCCAAACACCAATCTGGCTATGCGGGCATGCTGTATGGCGCCGCTACACATGGCGCAGGGTTCCAAGGTGACGTAGAGGGTGCAATCGACTAAGCGGTAGTTTTTTAAATGCTGGGCGGCGTCGCGCAAGGCCAGTATTTCGGCATGGGCGCTGGGGTCATGGCTGGCGATAGGGGCATTGCTGCCACGGCCTATCACCACGCCGTCTTTAACCACGATGGCGCCGACCGGCACTTCACCGGCTTGTGCGGCGATTTGTGCTAGCTGCAAGGCCAGTTGCATATAGTGCGCATCGCTGGCGGGGCTGCTTATGGGGCTGACAGGGTTTAAATCGGACATGGCGAATTTATTTTCTTAGTGATTGATTGTGATTGTACTGCCTTTACGGTAAAATTTGTTCCCGTCTAGGTAGTGATAAACAGCCTTCTAAGCAGTCTTCTAAAAAGTTAATTTAATGACTAAATATGTATTCGTAACCGGCGGTGTGGTTTCTTCTCTAGGTAAGGGCATTGCGGCGGCTAGCCTAGGCGCGATTCTAGAATCACGTGGTATCAAGGTGACCATGCTCAAGCTGGACCCTTATATCAACGTCGATCCAGGCACCATGTCACCTTTTCAGCACGGCGAAGTGTTTGTTACCGACGATGGCGCTGAGACGGATTTAGACCTAGGCCATTACGAACGCTTTATTTCCCAGCGCATGGGCAAGCGCAACAACTTCACCACCGGTCAAATTTACGAAACCGTCATTAAAAAAGAACGTCGCGGCGAATATTTAGGTAAAACCGTGCAAGTTATCCCCCACATTACCGATGAAATTAAGGCACACGTTAAACGTGGCGCCGAAGGTGCGGATGTGGCGATAGTGGAAGTGGGCGGCACGGTAGGGGACATTGAGTCTTTACCGTTCTTAGAAGCCATCCGGCAAATGGGCTTTGAAGAGGGTAAAAGCAACGCCTGTTACATCCATTTAACGTTATTGCCATGGATTCCCACTGCCGGCGAATTGAAAACCAAGCCTACCCAGCACTCGGTTAAAGAATTGCGTGAAATTGGTATACAACCGGATATTTTATTGTGCCGCGCCGATCGCAACATCCCAGACGAAGAGCGTAAAAAGATAGCCTTGTTTACCAACGTGCCGTCCGAGGCGGTGATTAGCGCCATTGATGCGGCTTCGATTTACCAAATCCCGGGCTTGCTGCACGACCAAATGTTGGACGAGATTGTTTGCCATAAATTGAACATTTTGGCCAAAGCCGCGGATTTATCCAGTTGGGAAAAAATTTCCCATGCCTTAAAAAATCCTAAACACTTGGTCAACATCGCCTTTGTTGGCAAATACATAGACTTGGCCGATTCTTATAAATCCTTGACCGAAGCCTTAATCCACGCCGGCATACACACCGAATCAAAAGTCAAAATTCATTACATTGATTCCGAAGACCTGGAAGCGAACGGCACGGACGCATTGGCCGACATGGACGCGATTTTGGTGCCGGGTGGCTTTGGTAAGCGTGGCACGGAAGGCAAAATCGCCGCGATTGCTTACGCTAGAAAAAATAAAGTGCCTTATTTGGGCATTTGTTTGGGCATGCAATTGGCAGTGATTGAATTTGCGCGTAACGCAGCTAATTTGACCGAGGCCAACAGTACCGAATTTAACCCAGACAGCCCGCACCAAGTGGTGGGCTTAATCACCGAGTGGCAAGCCGCCGATGGCAGCTTGGAAAAACGCTCGGAAGATTCCGACCTGGGCGGCACCATGCGTTTGGGTGCGCAAGCCTGCCCCATCGTGCCCAGCACCATGGCCGCCGCTATTTACGGTAGCCAAGTTAACGAGCGTCATAGACACCGTTACGAGGTCAACAACCATTATGTGGAGCAATTAAAAGCGGCGGGGCTGATTATTTCGGCCAGAACGCCGACGGAAGATTTGTGTGAAATCATAGAATTGCCCAAAGCCGCCCACCCTTGGTTCATGGCGGTGCAATTTCATCCGGAATTCACCTCCAATCCGCGCACTGGCCACCCCTTATTTACCGCGTATGTGAACGCGGCCTTGGCGAATAAGAAACACTGATACCGTCATTGCCATTAGTCTGCTGGTTACCTATGGTGCTGGATAAAAAGGCGTTAAATGAAATTATGTGACTTTGAGGTGGGCCTAGACCACCCATTATTTTTAATTGCCGGTCCCTGCGTCATTGAATCCGAACAAATGGCCATAGACACCGCCGGTCGGTTAAAAGAAATGGCGGCGGCCTTGGCCATGCCTTTCATTTACAAATCGTCTTTTGACAAAGCCAATCGCAGTGCCAACAGCACCTTCCGAGGGCTAGGGATGGCGCAGGGCTTAAATATTTTAGCCGAAGTGCGCCGACAAATTGGCGTGCCGGTGTTGACCGACGTGCATACCGAGCAACAGGTGGCAGAGGTGGCGGCGGTGGTGGATGTGCTGCAAACGCCGGCGTTTTTATGTAGGCAAACCGATTTTATTATGGCTTGTGCGAAATCTGGCAAGCCGGTTAATATCAAAAAAGGCCAGTTTATGGCCCCAGGCGACATGGGTAACGTGGTGCAAAAAGCCCGTGAGGCGAATGGCGGCCAGGACAACATCATGCTCTGCGAGCGCGGTGTGTCGTTCGGCTACAACAGCTTGGTGTCGGACATGCGCGGCTTGGCCATCATGCGCGAAACGCATTGCCCCATCGTGTTTGATGCCACCCATTCGGTGCAGCAACCCGGCGGTCAAGGTGACAAAAGCGGTGGCCAACGCGAGCACGTACCGGTGTTGGCGCGGGCCGCGGTAGCCAGTGGCATAGCCGGCATTTTTATGGAAACCCATGCCGACCCGGCTAAGGCTTTGTCGGATGGCCCGAATGCTTGGCCCTTGCATAAGATGCACGAATTATTAGCCGTGCTTAAAGAGTTGGATGCACTGGTAAAAAAAGCCGGTTTTATTGAAGCTAGTTTGTAAAACAGTTTAGCCACAGACAGTATTCGTGGCTGAATTAAAAAATTATTTGAGGAGTTAAGTGATGAGTGCAATTGTTGATATTATCGCCCGTGAAATTTTAGACTCACGTGGCAACCCCACGGTGGAATGCGATGTGCTGCTAGAAAGCGGTGTGATAGGCCGTGCGGCAGTGCCGTCAGGCGCCTCTACCGGGGCTAAAGAAGCCATGGAATTGCGTGATGGCGACAGCGGCCGCTATTTAGGCAAAGGCGTGTTGCAGGCGGTGGAAAACGTCAACACGGAAATCACCGAAGCCATCATAGGTTTGGATGCCGAAGAGCAAAGCTTTATCGATAAAACCTTGATTGAATTAGACGGCACCGAGAACAAAGACCGTTTAGGCGCCAATTCCATTTTGGCCGTGTCCATGGCCTGTGCTCGGGCGGCGGCGGATGAATCAGGCTTGCCTTTGTACCGCTATTTAGGCGGTTCGGGCGCCATGCAATTGCCCACGCCCATGATGAACATCATCAACTGTGGTGCGCACGCGGACAACAGCGTGGACATGCAAGAATTCATGATTATTCCAGCCGGCTTGCCTTCTTTCCGTGAAGCCATGCGTTGCGGTGCCGAAGTGTTTCATCAACTGAAAAAAACCTTGCATAAAAAAGGTTTGGCCACCACGGTCGGTGATGAAGGTGGTTTTGCGCCTAACTTGCCATCCAACGAAGCGGCCATACAGTTAATTTTAGAGGCCATTTCGGCGGCCGGTTACGAGCCGGGCCGTGACGTGTATTTAGGTTTGGATTGCGCCAGTACCGAGTTTTATAAAGACGGTAAATACCATTTGGAGTCTGAAGGCTTGGCTTTATCGTCGGCGCAATTCACCGATTACTTAGCCACTTGGTGTGACAAATACCCCATCATCAGCATAGAAGATGGCATGGGCGAGTTTGATTGGGAGGGTTGGGACATTCTTACCCGGCGCCTAGGCAAAACCACGCAATTGGTCGGCGACGATTTGTTTGTGACCAACAGCAAAATCTTGCGTGAGGGCATGCAGCGCGGTGTGGCCAATTCGGTGTTGATTAAGGTGAATCAGATCGGCACCTTGACTGAGACTTTCCAAACCATAGAGATGGCCAAACGCGCCGGCTACACCGCGGTGGTTTCGCACCGTTCGGGTGAAACCGAAGACACGACCATCGCCGATATTTCGGTGGCGACCAATGCCTTGCAAATCAAAACCGGCTCTTTATGCCGCTCAGAACGCGTTGCTAAGTACAACCAATTGCTACGCATAGAAGAAGAATTGGGCGATGCCTCCAGTTACGCTGGTAAGGACGCGTTTTACCAATTGTTTAAATAAGCCCAGTGAAAGCCCTGACGCTTATTTTTGTTGCGCTGATTGCCCTGCTGCAGTACCCACTGTGGCTGGGCAAGGGCAGTTGGCTAAGCGTGTGGAAGTTAAGCCGTCAAATCAGCTTGCAAGAAGAGACCAACGTCACGCTCAAGGCGCGTAATCAAGCCTTGAATGCCGAGGTGCTGGATCTTAAAAGTGGCCGTGCGGCCATTGAGGAACGCGCCAGAAGTGAGCTGGGCATGGTGAAGCAGGACGAAGTGTTTTACCAAGTGTTGGATACGAGCAAACCGGCTTTGGTGGACGTGCTTAAAGCCAAGCCTTAAGCCAACGCATTCATTCTAGCTTAAGGCGTAGGGCAGGGTTTGCATGGCGGCGACCACGCCATTGACAGCTAACGGTCCGCTTAAGCTATCTAAACGTAATTCAGCCAGCACGTCGTAGCCGCCCTGTGGCGCAGGGGCGCTTCTGACTATTTTCCCTATCACCTCTTGATGTTCATTGAGCACGTCCATGCCCGCTTGTGGCGGTACGGCCGTGGCCAGATGCAACAACTGGGTGCGGCGCTTTAGCTTGCCCAAGTAGTGGGTTCTAGCGACAATCTCTTGCCCGGTGTAACAGCCTTTTTTGAAGTTGATGGCATTGAGTGCATCCAGATTGAGCATTTGCGGCACAAATTCTTCTTGCGTCGTGAGGTAAACGTCAGGAATGCCCGCTTGGATTTCCAGCCATTCCCAGCACGCCCTACCCACCGGTTTGCAGGATTTTTTAAGCGCTTGCCATAGGCGTTTGGCGGTGTCGGTGTCACAGATAATTTCAAAACGCGGCGTGTTGCCATCTAAGCGAATTAAAGTGCCATTTTCGCCATGGCTAAGACCGTAGGGGCTGTTGGGTATGTCGCTAAAAAATGCCGACAAATCGTCTGTGATGCTATCCCCACTGAGGCCCAATCTGACTAGGCGATCCGACACGTTATCGATCTGCACTTTAGCGCGCATGACGTACATTTTTAGCCGTTTTGCTATGGGCTCAGCGAGTTTGGCATTGAGTTGCAGGTGTATTGTTTGCGCTTGGGCATAGGCCAGAAACAGCGCCAGCAAGCGCCCTTTAGGGCTGCAATAGCCGCTGTAGTGAGCTTGCCCGCTGGCGAGTAATTTCACGTCATTGGTGACTTGCCCTTGCAAAAAGCTTAAGGCATCGTCACCGCTTATTTCCAACAAGGCTAAATGGGATAAGTCGCACATGACCTTAGCCTGTTGCGTGCATAACAGCTCATTTTGGATATTACCAAATGAGACTATAGTGGCATTGTTAAACACCGCGCCTTGTATGAATTGAAATTCTTGCCAGTCGTTGTTTGCCATTGAGCACTCTTGTTATTGAATAAGGGGTTTAAGCGGCATTATATCGCTTAAGCTTAAATCAGCTGAATGAAATTAATACCTTACACGAGACCTGACGCGCGTGCACAGCTTACAGATCCAGCTTAAACCTTCCCGAATTTTGAGTGGCTTGTTGCTGTTCATGACCGGGCTGGGCTTAGCCTCGGTCTGGCTAGCGCCATACGCTTGGGCCTGGAAGGGGCTGATCAGCCTGCTGTTGCTGGCCGCCTGTGCGCATGCGGTGTTGCAGCATGGCCTGCGCCGCCTAGCGACTTCGGTGCTGGCGTTGCAGATTGATGCGGCCCATACCCTGCAATTGACGCATAAAAACGGCCAGCAATGGCTGGTGACGGTTAGGCCAGACAGCGTCGTGACCGCGTATTTGACGGTCATCCATTACCGCGCGCCGGCAGCGCATTGGTTTACCCCCACCCACCATCTGATTATCGTGGCCGATGCGCTGGACGCCGAAGACTACCGGCGTTTACGCGTCCACTTGAGATGGGCGCATGGGCCGACTTAGTGGATCTGGTTATCGTGGGCGATGTGCGTGGCGTGGTCGCCGAGACGGTTTTTTTGGTGATTTTTTTGGTACAGTTTGAGGCTGGCTTTGAGTTGCGCGACGGGGTGCTTGCCCATGCAGGCAATCAGCAATAGCAAGGCGGCTAGACCGGCCAATAGGTTGCTGAGTTTAAAGGGGGCGACGTCGCGGCGGGCGGGTTTTTGTTTTTCCATGGCATTCAATACGGCGTGCACATTA